>JANOQA010000001.1:0-3900 GCA_031422145.1 bacterium
CCGAAGGACTTTCGACCAAGTCACTCCTCTCGAGTATGTCCAAGGCTCTCTATAGTGAAAAACGAAGTGGTCACTTTGGACTCGCTCTCTCTCACTACTCTCACTTTACTTCGCCAATACGGCGATATTCCGACCTTCAGATCCACCGTATTATCAAATCCTCCCTCCATCAAAAAGTGGATGATCGTGAGAAACGGAGGTTTGAGTCGCTCCTTCCGAGAGTCGCCAAGGACTGCTCTACTTTTGAGCGAAGAGCCGAGCGACTCGAGTACGACTATCGAGATCTCAAGATCGCGATCTGGCTCCAGGATCGAGAAGGTGAGATATTTCGAGCTCGCATCACGACTATCCTAGAAAACGGATATTTTGTAGAGTTTCTGCCCCATATCGAGGGATTTGTCCGAGGTAAGCCTCCCGGAAAAATATTTACCGAGCTCTCTGTCCGACTCTCTCAAGTCGATGTACGAGGACGAAAAATCGACTGTGAAGTGATCAACTAGATCTATTTGACCGCTACGATAAATACAGAGGTACGTATCTTTTCGAGAGCTACTTCGCGGTAAAGGATCTCTATCGCAAGACTCGATCGAGTAACTGGTCAAAATACTCCTGCATTGGGATCTTGGAGATTTGAGATAAGTCCGAGGTCTTTTTGAAAAAGGGCGAGCGATTCTTTAGTGCGTTTTCCATATATAGCTGAGCTCTTTCCCTTGAAATATCCGAGAGAGCCGAGTATTTCTTGGAGGTAGCGGATATGAACTCCCGTTTCTCCCATTTTAGGAGTACCGATCGAGATGAGAAGACTATCCACTCGAGCTCGTTCTTTTTCAAAGGCGATCAGTTTTTGATCAAGATCAGATATATCTTTTTTGATAGCTGGCGTTTTCTGTATATCTGATACGAGAGCGACCTGAGCGACCGATTTCTTGAGATTGGCTTTTTTGACTCCATCTACGTCAAAAGCAATACGGGTAGTAGTGTCTTGATATACTCGGGCTGAGACTTTTCTTTTCCCCCAGGCAAGAGCCCTGGCAAGTCATTCTTCTCATTTTCCCATCCAGATATCGACTCGATCATGCTCGTATCCACGAAATCCAGCTGGTACGATCGCCCCTCCACGATCCTCGACTGATCCGACTCCGAGGCCTTCGATATATACCTTCGTCCCAAAAGCGTAGCTCTTTGGAGCAGCGATCATTCCTTCAAATACCGCTTTTCCACTCGCTCCATGAGTCCCATTACCATTAAGGCGTTTTTCTGCTTCGTAGTTGCCCCGGAGGTAGTACGACTGACCTGGGAGTGGTGAATAGTAGGCGGTCGCTATGAGGATCGTCTCGGTAAAAGTAACTGGCTTTACCGTACGGACTTTCTTGGCAAAAGTATGAGGTATTGTAGCTCCAAATAGTACGAAAATGAGTACCAGACTCATAGTTCTCGAAAATATATTTTTGTAGGTCATGACTTTAGACTATCATAGAGCCAAATCTTTGTCGAAAAGAGAGATTGCAAGTTATATATAATATGCTGTAATAGTACTCTATTTAATATTCTATGCTCCACATCAAACAAAATAACTCAGGATTTACCCTCATAGAACTCCTCGTAGCCATAGTCATACTCGTAACTCTCTCGACCGGAGCGTTTGTCGGATACTCTGGATATACAATGAGTAGTCGAGATAGTAGTCGGATCTCTGATCTAAAAAACCTCTATCAAGGCATCCAGGTCGCCTCATCCCAGCTCGGAGAAGCTCCTCGTCCAGACTCTGCTCTCAAGATATATTCTTCTACTGGAGTTCTCCTCTCCGAGCAGTGATCACTCGGTGAGAATGTAAAAAAATCTATCAACGTAGAAAGTGGGGGGAAAGATCCAAAAGATAGTACTCTCTATACGTATCTGCGTTTTAAAGATGGAAAAAGTATCCAACTCCTCGCATTTAGTGAAAAAGATGGGCTCGCCAATACGCTCGCTCTCTCTCCAATATCACTCGCATATGCGACTGACTACACCGAGCGTTTTCCTCTCACCATAGGGCGACAACTTGGGATCCTCCTCGAAAATGGGACGAATACTCCGCTCGATCAGATATCCTCTTTTTCAAATTCTGGAGCCAATATAGGACTCCTCTCTACAGGGACTGGTATACTCGTTGCTTCGAACTCTGGATCTGTTATCGAAAATCTCGCCGATGAATGTGTAGCAGCTCGAGTACTCTTGCCAGATGTCATCCTTGAGGAAAAACCAAAGACTTTCCCATCTTGTAAGGCATTTCTTGAGTCAGATCCTACGGCTCAATCTGGGATCTACTACATCACTCCCGATCCAGCAGGATCTCCTGTCAAAGTCTACTGTGATATGACTACGGATGGTGGAGGATGGACTATGCTCCTCGCTTCTGGACTCTCTGGTCCTGAGTTTGGACCAACCGGAGCATTCTGGAATGGGACTTCTAACTCTACTAAAACCTATCGCTACGACTGTCGAGACTATAAAGCGAGTGACATGGAAGCTCTTATTCGATCCCTTGCCTTCGATGAAATAAAGTTTAATCACTACGGACAAAATATATATTCTTCTACAACTAACTCCACTTTCGTAGCTAAAAAATCAGCCACTACCCCTTGGATAAACAAAAGTGGAAATATAGGAACGCTCGCTTGGAATGGATCAGATCCCTCATACGGATGATATACTCAAGGAAACTATCTTCTCGGAATTGACTTTGGTATAAATTATGTATGGGGGGAACATCGTACTGATCCTACTTACGCAATAGGATATTCGTTCGGAGATACTGGATCTTTTTCACTCGGAAGTAACTTTACTGCTTCTTCAAATGGGGGATATTTTGGAACATTTTTCTATACTGTTGGAAGTAACTACGATTGATGTTGAGCAGGGGAAGGTTGTCCAACGGGTCAAAATATAAATATATCCTACGGTGTAAGTGGTAAAGCTCACCGAAATTTTTGGGAGTACTGGCCAACTCTGACAAACTACGCCTCAAAATGAACGAAAGATGCTGCAAAATACACCGTATTTATCCGATAATATCGGGATAGCTAAATTTTTGACTCTCAAATATTCTATGAAATACTAATACAGTACCTTTCATTTTATGACACACTCCAAACAAAAATATATTCTCTCTCAGACTGCTTTTACCCTCGTAGAGCTCATTGTCGTAGTAGCGATCCTGGTCGTACTCTCGACCGTAGGATTTGTCGGATACTCTGGATATAGTACGGGATCTCGAGATACGACTCGTACCGCTGATCTCAAAAATATCTATCAAGCTCTCAAAGTAGTCCAAGCAAATACCGGTACTACTCCTACCCCAGATACCGCTCTCACGATCACCAATGCCTCTGGAGCTCTCCATATGATGCAAGGAAAGGTAGGCACCTCAGTACGAAATACGATCAATCTCGAGTCGGGAGGACGAGATCCTAAATCAGGGTCTGAGTATTCCTATACTCGATATTCAGACAAGAAACATATCCAGCTCATGGCATTTTTCGAGACAGATGGGTACCAAGAAAGACTCAGTCTCACAGAAGGATATTCAGATCAGTTTGCTTCTCGTAGAGATACCCAGATCCGAGAGACTTCTCCTCATGGAGTCACCTCTTTTGGTCTCCCTACGGCTCATGCAGACAATATTGATCTCTTTCCTGCTACCATCGGGACAGAGCTCGGGATCATGCTCGATACGACGACTCAGATCCCTCTCGATAATACACTCTCTGGAAGTGTATCTCTCTCGACACTTGCGGCCTCAGGAGCTACCGCAGTAGGAAGCCCGATAGCGGGTACTGGATCGAGTGTGATCGTCACTCCTACTATGATAGGAGCTCTGAGTACTCCTCTTGCGACAAATGGAGCCCTCACTGCGGTCAT
>JANOQA010000002.1:0-8258 GCA_031422145.1 bacterium
CCTCCTCCTTCGCAGGGAGACGCTCTAATCCAACTGAGCTATGGCTGCGTATATATCGTGATTGTATACATAATTTATTGTATGCAAGTCTCTATTTTGCTCGAGGCATCCCGTAAAAGTCGAGTCCATTACGATCGATCATCGACTTTGTGATGAAGTTTTTCTTTTTTCCTTTTCGAAAAAAACCTCTTTCATCGAGTATTCTCTGTTCGATCAGAGAATCTACATTTTTCGTAGGAAGTCGTTTCGGTGGAAAATTCTTCTTGTTTTCCATATAGTGCGTTCGCTTCTTGAAACTCATATTTTTACGAGTTTCTGCATTTTCATTGCCAATATAGACATTGAATGCTTTCTTTTTGTTTTTTGCAAGCTTCCGAGCGGCGGCTTGTTTTTTGACGATACTCGATTTGAGTCCATGAGAATTAGCCATAGTTATTCGGCGAGTAAGGCAAATTCCACCTCTCTTTGAAAGGTGTTGAGTTGAGAGACTTTTTCGCTATCTCCTACATCAGCGTCAAGGATAGCTCGCATGCCTCCCATGATGTATCCGATAATTTCGATATCTTCACGGAGTTCTCGATCTCCTATTTTCATAGTATTCAAATTATTTTGGAGCGAGGGAACGGGTTCGAACCGTCACACCCAAGGGTTGAAGCCTTAGTACACTCACTCTTTTATGTTACCCTCGCAAAGTGCCAACAGATGATAGAAAATCATGCTCCAAAGTCAACCCTAAAGCACGTATCTCTTTTTACAGTCAGCTCAGTAGGTTTTCCAATATTTCCAATGTACAATATTTTTATTTTAGTTATATTAAATACATGTTCACTACTCATTATTCATCTGTCACGAGTATCCCAGATGGAAGCCTTCTCAATGATGGTATGCCAAATATATCCCTCACTCCAGCGATCCAGGTAAAGCAAAAGACAGTGAAAGCATACTTTCGACTTTTTTGAGCCATACAGCCCCATGATTCTATGGTACGACTTTGTAAATTCAACCAATCAGTTCTTCGTCCATGATTTATTAAAGATATTCACACTCTTTTCTCGGAGAGGGACCCTCAGTTTTACTATAAAGATGTCCAGGATATACGAGACATTCTTGACCCAGAAAGACTCTCTGGAAATATTCGTGGTACCATTCTTCGATCTTGGAGATCGTATACAGACAACCCAAATCCACATCATATCATTCCGTCGAGTCGATGAGGAACAAATCACGTGAGAAATCTCCGAAATATGGATCGTACCGCTCATGATGATTTTCATGAAGTTTTTGTAAATCTCACTCCCGTAGAGCAGCTGCTCTATATGAGTTCGCTTCTCGGAACCCATTTCACTCAAGAGTTTCTGACAGGTCTTCTCCGGATTACCATCCAAGAATCTCCGATCTATCACTATCGACCAAGTGTCGTACAGAGGAAAATCCTCAAAGCGAGTGCATAGAAAAGACCTTCACTTCTATAAGTCTCCTTGCAGGAGCGAGCTATGAAGCTATAATCTCCGCATGATAGATGGACTCCTCGAAAGATTGATAGATGGACTCGTACAAGACTCAAAGATTGTCACGAAGCGAGATTTTCAAAAATACTCAAATACTCTCTATCGAGAGACGGGGGTGGCTTTTCCATTCCCCGCTCATGAACTCATAGAAGAATACCAGGTAGGTATCCGAGATGGTCGATATATCCGAGATACTCGAGTATGGAATATTCTTCGAAAGCGCGCCGTGCGGTCTCTCTCGGGAGTGAGTGTGATATCTTTTTTGACCAAATTTTGGGGCTGTCCGGGAAAATGTGTCTACTGTCCTACATTTGATACTCTCCCGAAAAGCTACGTCCCAAATGAGCCCGCCGTCATGCGAGCCGTGGCAAATGATTTTGATCCCGTGCTTCAGATCCAAAATCGACTTCGTTCCCTGGAGGCTACGGGACATGTGATCGCCAAGTGTGATGTGCGAGTCATAGGAGGGACTTGGAGCTTTTATCCGAGAGAGTACCAAGAAATGGTGATGCGATCTATCTATGATGCCCATTCTACCTATACCGAAGCTCGAAAACACCTCGAATCCTGAGAAAAAGGGGATCGTCTCGCTGGATTTAAACTTCGAAAATCCTATGAAATACAGGCTTCTCCGACACTGGAAGAAGCTCAGATCCGTAATGAATCAGCTGACTCTCGAGTCATAGGAATAGCCATAGAAACTCGTCCTGACTGGATCACTGAGGATGAAGTGAGACAACTTCGCCACTATGGTGTCACTCGTGTCGAGATTGGCTATCAGACGACTCGAGATGACATCAATGAGCTCAATAAACGAGGTCATGGAAACGCCATATCCAAAGAAGCTACTCGACTCCTCAAAGATGCCGGGTTCAAGGTAGTAGCTCATATGATGCCAAATCTCCTCGGCTCCAATCCAGACATAGATCGGGAGTCTATGCAGACGATATTTAATGACTCAGGATTTCGACCAGATGAGCTCAAGATCTACCCTATGGTCGTCACAGACAAGGCAGAACTTACCTATATATGGAAAGAGGGTGGATTTACTCCGTATGATGATACGACACTCATCGATCTCATGGCTGACCTTGAGTCATATATCCCCGAGTATACGAGACTTAATAGAAGCTATCGAGATATCCCTGCCTCAGAGATACTGGCGGGTTCTACGATCTCCAATCTCCGAGAAGTCACGACTGAAGTCCTAAAAAGAAAATGACTCTTTCGTA
The DNA here is from genome assembly GCA_031422145.1 of bacterium. Classification (GTDB taxonomy): domain Bacteria; phylum Patescibacteriota; class Gracilibacteria; order BD1-5; family UBA2023; genus JANOQA01. The sequence continues at coordinate 2,741 of JANOQA010000002.1, forward strand.
AAGATATCTCTTCGAGGGAGATCCGAGCGAAGTCTAATCTTCCCGAAGATGCAATCTTTGAGGTGATACGATACGAGGCGAGTGAATGACTAGAATATTTTCTTCAGTATATAGACCCGAGTGATCGTACTCTTTTTGGACTCCTGCGACTTCGAGTTCCGAGCTATATACTTTCACAAACATCCCACTATATCTCTGATCTTCAGGATTCTGCTATTATACGAGAGGTACATGTCTTTGGGGATCAGCTTCCGATAGGAGCTCTCCCGAATGGCTCTGGGCAGCACCAAGGTTTTGGAAAACGACTGGTAGCTCATGCAGAAGATATCATCCGAGAAGATTTTCCTCATATACCTCGTATGGCGGTGATATCTGGTGTAGGAGCGAAGCCGTATTATCGAAAACTTGGGTATACGGAGCGAGGTACCTATCTCTCTAAGGTTCTTTAGTCCAAGAAAAATCCCCGCTGAAGCGGGGATTTTTCTCGATATTGATTTATCGTGAGACTCGATCGAGATTATATTGCTCGAGATACTGAGTCAAGAGTGGAGGAGGACTCTTGAAGGCTCGAGTTGAGTAGTTGATCGTGAGACCCGTCGTGAGAGCGGTCGATGCTTCGTCGGCTCGTATGTAGGTACGATCATCGACGAGTTTACTGATACGAGCGTTGATATTTCCATCGATAGCCAGCTGATTTGGTGTTGGTCCAGAGCCGACTGCTTCTCCAGAGAGAGCGAGATATACACCAGCTATATCCGTGACGGTGCTTGCTATTTTTATAGCGGGACTTCCATTCGTAGGTTTTTTGATGATAAATGCCCAGCTCGCTCCGCTCGCTCCCGCAGCATAGGTGGTATTCGCACCGATTTCGAGGGTTCCTTCCTCGATGAGGATAGTTTTTACTCCGGTGAGTTCGAGAGGAGTATTGATTTTGAGTATCCCTTTCTTGAGTACATAGATATTGTTGGCGTCTCCGAGTCGAGTGAGTTTGGACTCAAAGTCAGCGAGAGAGTTGATCACTACCGTCTGAGCTACTACCGAGAGAGTATTTGACTCACCAAATTTTTGGATCGTATCTTTCTGACTATCACTGATCGTAGCGGTCGAACTCGATGTCGTAGATGAGAGAGCTATACTCGAATTTTTCGCCGTAGAACTCACGGTGAAGTTTCCCGTAGAAATATTTGAGATAAATGCAGCAGTGATCGTATTGACTGAGTATCCTACCTGTGCTCCAATATAAGCATTTCCTCCAGCTGTATTTGAGATAGCAGGTCGAGAAACACGGACAGGAATCGGTTCGTTGAGATAATTTACTGCGACATAGAAGTTAGATTCTCGTACGATGGGAGAGTTTGGAAGGAGAGGATTTACCTCTGCCATAGCCTGACCGGATGGTATCCCGCTCGTTTTACCGAGATAGGACTGACCTCCTATGATCCCATTTGATCCTGCGGTAAATACGGTATAGTTTTCACAGTTTTGTACGGCCCCACTCGGAAGTTTCATAGTACCGTTTCCGATACATACATCTCCGGCTACGGTATTGTAGATGCTGCTTCCCGCTATGAGAGACTGACTCGTAGCATTGTTTACGAGGCCTGCCTGAAGTCCACCGATATACGCCGGGAAGGCTCCCTGGAGGATAAATCTATCTCCCGACTGAAAGGTACTCACCTCATTTCCAACAATAGATCGAAATTGAGATACGAGCTTGATGCTCTGACCACTTCGAGCAAAGAGAATATCGATCGGATTTTGACGGGGAGTCGTAGAAGTCCCGATCAATGGCTGATTCGTAAGTTGACAAGCAATACAAGATGGATTGTTGAGTGGGGCACCGTTAGCTCCTCCAGCGTCACAGGTCTCTTGAGTAGTAATAGTACAGGTATAGTAGTCGAATACCTGAGTGTTGATCCCATTTACAATGACTGTTTTATTGACCACAGTACACACTGGAGCTACGGGCTGTCCGGTACCCTGAGTGAGAAGAGTAGGACTCTGGATCGTATAGGTATAGCGATCGATAATACCATTTCCACAGTATCCTCCTACTGGAAGTGGTGCACCAGTTGAAAAACTTATAGACTGGCGACAGCTATTTGGAGCAAAGACTCCGGGATTTTGAGAAGGGGCCCCTTGAGTAGATCCATTGACTCGACACGTAGCCGTATACGGAAAGCTGGCTCCAGCAGCCGTAGAATATCGACAGATACCCGACGCACCCACGAGGGTTTGTCCATTTCCACAGTCTACTTCGATCGTAGGACTTGGTCCGGCTGCTGCGGTAGCAGTACACGACATACTCACGGAGTAGGTAGATCCGATATTACTCACGGGAGTAAAGGCGAGTTCTTGACAAGTACCAGGACCACCACCACCGATACTTGCGGTAATATTGAGCTGACAGCTCGTTGGTATATCAGCAGAGACCTGTCCATTTACGCTACAACGAGCGGTGTTCGTACCAAAGGCTGAGTAGGTACAAGTCCCCGTAGCGGCGTTGATCGTCTGACCGTTTCCACAAAGGATCTGAAAGGTAGGAGTTGCTCCAGCAGATGCTGTAGCGGTACAGGTGAGATTTCGACTAAATGGTACACTGGCTGATACTGAGGCATCATTGGTAGTAAGCGTAGCACATATCGGAGTGACTACTACGAGACCGACGCTCACATTCGCAGGATCGGTATTATTGTTTCCAAAATTATTCGTAGGATTTTCGTTTGGATTGGCGACACTGGCGGTATTGAGATAGTTGGCAGCAGCGGTACTCGTCACACGAGCAGTAGTAGTGATATCTGGAAAGTTTGCTCCATTGGCGAGGGTATCAGACCTCGTACATGAGAATCCTGCCCCCACACTCGTACAGAGCCAACCAGTACCCGTGGGTACTCCGATGAAGGTGACACCGGTCACTCCCGAGTCTGTCACGGTAGTGACTCCTGAGGCCGTAGCGAGTCCATTATTCGTGACTCGAAATGTATACGTATAGTCCGTATTAGCGGTCACTCCGATAGCCGTAGCAGCGGTCTGGGCGTCCGTAGCAGCCGAAGGCGTACCTACGTATTTCTTGAGTGAGAGATCAAATACATCGGCAGTTATGAGACCGACACTCACATTCGCGGGATCGGTATTATTGTTTCCAAAATTATTCGTAGGATTTTCGTTTGGATTGGCGACACTGGCGGTATTGAGGAAAGTACCCGTAGTCGATGTCGTAGTTGCGGGGATACTAATATCTGGAAAGCTTACCCCACTCGCTACACTGTCAGATCTCGTACATGAGATCGCTCGTCCTACGAGAGTACAGCTCCATCCGGCACCAGTAGGTATTCCAGTGAAGTTTACTCCAGTAGCAGGTCCTGGATCTGTAACAGTTGTTACTCCGGATATTGCTGCGGTACCGTTATTAGTGATACGTAGAGTATAGACAAAGGCAGTACTTGCTGAGACTCCTACTGCTGTACCTGTCGTCTGGGCGTCGCTTGTAGCACTAGGAACTCCGACGTATTTCTTGAGCGAGAGATCAAATCCACCTATCGGAGGGAGAATGATGATATGAGCAGGATCTGTATTATCAGCAAGCGTCGTATCCCCAGGATTTGATACTACGGCAGTATTGATGAGGAGAGAATTTACGGCAGCAGTGGCACTAATATTTGCGGGTGCCGTGATCGTCGGAAAGCTTGCTCCTACTGCGAGAGTATCAGATCGAGTACAAGTAAATGATCGAGACCCAGCTATACTACATGACCATCCAGCTCCTGAGGGTGTACCAGTGAGAGTGATAGAGAGGGGAAAGCTTGAGTCGGTCACGGTAGTAACTCCAGATACGGCGTTTGGTCCAGTATTTCGTACGACGAAAGTATAGTTGATATTCGCTCCAGCCGCTGAATTATACGCCGTAGGCTGGTTGTCAGCATCTACTCCATCGATAAATTTTTTGAGAGCGAGATTAAATCCTTGAGGTGGCTCGGTATAGGTAGCACTACATGCCCCACCGACGGCACTCACTCCACATGACCAAGTATATCCGTAGGTAAATCGTCCATCTGCGGTAGATCCGGTGAGCGAGGTAAATCCTCCAACTGCAGATCCTGCCTGACAAAGTCCCAGAGTAGTAGAGGTTACTGGAGCTGTCTGTACTCCAACGGTTGTACCTGGTACACAGGCATTGGTCGGAGGAGTGACTCGGATATTTGCTGGATCGGTATTATTTGATCCAAAGTTATTCGCTGGATTTTCATCTGGATTATTGACGGTAGCCGTATTGGTATAGGTACCAGAAATAGCACTTGGTACTATTGCTGTGACACTGATCGTCGGGAAGCTAGCCCCTACCGCGAGATCATCGGTTCGTACACAAACAAATCCTCCAGATACTAGACTACACTGCCACCCTGCACCGGTAGGTACTGAAGTGAGCTGAATCTCGGCAGGTATAGCTCGGTCACTTACGCTGGTTGTACCCGTAGCAAGAGATGATCCATTATTCGTGACGACAAACGTATACGTAAAAGGAGTACCCGTAGTTACTGACACTGCGGTAGCGGGAGTCTGAGCATCGTCTGATTGTACAAATTTCTTGAGTGAAAGATCAAAGAGATTTCGAGAACAAGTAGAGCTACACATTGCACCAGGGGTACCGTTCGTAGCTCCGTCATCACAGGTCTCCCCTCGATTGGTATCTACTACTCCATCGCCACACCATCGAGGCTTGAGATTGAGACATTCAAATTCATATTCAGGAGCCGTAAAATCAAAAGTTCGAGTACTATCTCCATAAGAACGATAGTTACTCGGGAATCCTCCTGCCGTATCATCGTACGAGTACCATGAAGTCGCAAATGAGGTACCACTCGTACTCTCTGGAAATCGGATTACTTGATAGACGACCTGAGCCACGGTCTGATCTCGATCAGCGGGAGTGAGAGATCCGAGATTGAGCTGAGAAAAACTCGTATTCCAAAAAGCAGAATATCGACCAGGTCCAGCAACATAGTTTGTATTTTGTTGCCAATTTGGCCCGATAACTACTTTATTGAGCGGATTGTACACAAAGATACGAGAGTCAGGATGAATGAAATATCCATTATTCGTATTGTTGATAAAGGCATCCGAGATCTGGGCTACGTCTACCCCATAAAAGGTATGATCTGCTACTACTTGACAGTCATTTCGAGGAGTAGAGATGGTTTGTACATCAGCCGCTCAAACTCCCTCGGAGAGAGAGATGAGGGAGAGAGAGATGAGGGCTAGTATAAACTTTTTCATAAAGAGAAATTAGGGGGTATCGGAAGGAATCTTGGGTACCTCTCACATTTTAGGTACGGGAGGAGTTACGAGTCCACTCGGTGAAGCAGGAGTAACCTGTACAGTATCTTTGGTAGTCTTTACGGATGAAGTCCTCGACTCAGGAGTCTTTTCACCACAGGAGACGATAATGAGTGATAGGGCAATAAGAGAAAGGAATTTCATATATTATAAATTAACTATTTTTAGTATAAGTCAAGTAATT
>JANOQA010000003.1:0-10766 GCA_031422145.1 bacterium
CGAGCTCTGATACCGTCGCTCTCCCCCTCTCAGTATTTGAGATCGTCCTCGATGTGATCGGGCGATACGATGGGAAATTTGGAGGGAAACTCATCACGGACTTTCTCCTCGGGAATACTGACCCAAAGATCACCTCGAGAAACATGGATGATGACGAAGACTACGGAGTCCTGCGTGAATACTCCACTTCACTGGTCGGAGCTCTCATCGAGACGCTCCTCTTTGCGGGATATATAGAAAAAGCTCCTGGTCTCTATCCCGTGATCGGCTGCACCTCCAAGTGAGTCTCGAGCCTCCGACGTGAGGCGGTCCTTCGCAGCGAAGAGTCCACCCTCCAGGCACGAGTCCATATCCACTCGAAGGGGAAGATATTTTGAGAAAAGAAGTCTCCTTTGAAAAAATCTTCCTCTGGAAAAAAGACTACTTTCTGGAAGAAGAAAGCGAAGTAGAAAGATATTTTTCGATATTTTTTATAAATGTATATACTCGAAGTATCTTCATCTGAGCTTATGAACTACTCCTATCTCAAAGATCCCACCTACAATATCGAGAAACTCGTACTCGAGACGCCTCGGTGTCGGATCGAGCCGTTTCGTACCGAAGGGATAAATTTTGAGGAACTCCAGCAGGCTTTTGTAGCAGCAAATGAGAAGCTGTATGTCAATGCCAATAACCCAACCGTCGAAGAGGAACGAGTATTTATCAATGGGGCTATCGGAAACAGGATCATCGGAAAGGCTCTCGAGTGCTATATATTTGACCGCAATACTGGATCTCTCATCGGAAGTATCGGTATCTCAGATCTTGATACTCTAGAACCCAACCTCGGTCTCTGGATACGAAAAGAGTATCATGGTCAAGGATATGGGATCGAGGTCTATGCTGCATTTCTAGAATGGGCTCGAAATACGACAAATTTTTCTTTCTTTAAACATGCTGTAAATCCAGAAAATACAGCAAGTATCAAACTCGCCGAGCATTTTAAATGAGTACTCCAAGAAACACTCACCGAGAGAGAACATATAAAATATTACATTCCTCTCGTATAAATCTCTATGAATTCTCCTACCAATACGACCCATATCCTCGATAGCCACTTCCGAGTCGAGCGATCCACCTATACCGAAGACGACGGGACTCTCTTTTATAGCGATACTCTTTTTGAGGATGATGAACCGGTACTGAGCGTGGACTCGGTAGACTTTACTCCTGAAGAAGTATTTGAAGAATACCGCCGGATCGAAGCTCTCGATCGATAGTCATTCATCTTTCCATGCGTCTGTACTGTACAAACAGACTTCTCCCGAGTTATATTTGATATTTTATCTTCATAGTATATACTATCCACAGTGAACAGTATATACTGAACAATATATGGCGTACAAACTCTCATCGACCCAACCTATACTCGATATACTCTCTGAGTGAGCTACATCAGTGGATACTTTAGTAAAGAGGATTGGCAAGGGGCGTACCATTATACATGCGTACCTCAAGTTTCTCTTGTCTGAAGGAAAAATCATAAAACATGGATCCCCCCCTCGTACTACGTATTCTCTCGTACCGAAAACTGCCTCCATACAGTTTACAGATAAAATCTCGACTTCAGAAAAGGTCTTGTTACAAGAAATACAAAAGTATACCTCTCCCTTTTCCTATACTGATACTCGTATTCTCAACGAGATATTTGTAAAATTTGCCCCAAATGGCAAGCGATATACAGGATCTCATGGATGGATAGCCTGGTGTACGGAGCGATGACTTGATCCAAACGAAAAGCTCAAAAGTTACCTAAAAATATATTCTCACCTCCAAAGTTTAGAAAATCCTTGTGGACTCCTCTCGGCAATCGAACCATTTCGAGCTCAAACTCCAAATTGTTGGCTCGATGAACTCTACTATGCAGACCAGTATAAATGGATGGAATTCGGACGGGGTCGTATCGCAGAAGTAGCCTTCTATGCAAAACAGTCCCAGAGTAAACTTCTCATCCAAGAGACTCTCGATCTCAGTATGCCAAAGATATTTTGCTTGATACAATCTGGATGATTTGACGCTATTGCAGTCACCCCCTGGAGTATTGATCGTAAATATCAACTTCTTAAATTTCTAAAAGAAGCTCTTGCGGAAAATAATCTCCCCTTCCTACATCTCGTAAAATACTATGCCCATGGGATCCGTATCCCTCAAAAATCCCTCAAGACAAAAAACGAACGTATAGAAAATGCCCGGAGTACTATATATATCGATGATCCACGTATATCTCAGTATAAAAAAGTACTCCTCATCGATGACTTCGTAGGATCGGGAGCTACGCTCAACGAAACAGCAAAAAAACTCAAAGAAGCAGGTGTTACAGAGGTAGTCGGATGGAGTCTCGTAGGAAATCTCAATCTCTCCTATGAGGTAATCAACGAGATGTAGATAGAAAAATAAAACTCGAAATGCTGATTAAGAACGTATTTAATCTACACTTAACTTTATAACGTATTCTGTATTCGTATACTTTCTTTTTTATTAACATTCTCTGTATGAAGTACGATATTATCGTCATAGGTGCTGGCTCTGGAGGTCTCACGGTAGCTATCGGGCTCGCCAAAGCTGGAAAAAAGGTAGCCCTCATCGAGCGTGGACTCATAGGCGGAGACTGTACCAACTTTGGATGTATACCTTCCAAGGCCCTCCTCGATATCGCTCATTCCGGAAAATATACATTTCTCACGGGGATGGCAGAGATGCGTCGGCGAAGGAGCGAATTTCAAGACGAGGAAACTCCAGAGAAAATAGCGAGCTACGGAATGGAGGTGATCCAGGGAAATGCGAGTTTTGTAGATCCACATACGATACAGGTCGGCACTACCACTCTCACGAGTAAATACATCATTCTCGCAACGGGGAGTCATGCAAGTCATATAGATATACCCGGAGTTACTGCAGAGGATCTCCTCTCCAATACGAGTATTTTTGAGATAGACTTCGATCTGAAAGATCTCGTTATCATCGGAGGGGGATATATCGGATGTGAGCTCGCTGAGGCGTTTGCGGGACTCGGAGTAAAAGTCACTCTCATTCAAAGAGGATCGAGGATACTTCCCCGAGAAGAGCCAGAATCTTCGGCTATTATTCACGAGCACCTCCTGAGTCTCTGAGTTACTCTACATCTTGAGTCTTCTCCTACGCATGGTACAGATGGAAGACTTTTTTGTAAGAAAATAGACGGAACTATCTTTTCTCTCCCGTATCAGAAAATCCTCGTCGCACTCGGCAGAGAGCCAAATATCGACGGACTCTGACTCGAAAATATAGGGATCACTCCAGATCGAGGGGTCGTCACTGACTCATATGGTCGTACTTCTCTCCGGCATATTTTTGCGATCGGCGATTGTGTATCTGGAAATCCTCAGTTCACCCATCTTGCCAACCACGAGTGACGATGAGTCATCCGCAATATCCTCGTTCCATTTTGGAAAAAATCTATCAAAAATCCTATTCTCCCAGCCGTTCTCTATACCGAGCATGAAGTAGCTCGAGTAGGGAAAACTCGAAAAGAGCTCGAGATCTCTCTCACTCCTGGAGATATACGCACAGAAAAGCTCGATTTCTCTACCAACGATCGGAGTCGAGTGACTCAGGATACGCTCGGATATATCATGATCCATTTTGAGCGAGTCAGTGGGAAAATCCTCGGAGCTACCGTAGTCGGCTCAAAAGCAGGAGAAATACTCGGTGTACTCACACTCGCCATGCAGGAGAATATCTCTGCCTATCGACTCAGTAGTCTCATATTCCCCTATCCGACTCGATCTGAGCTCATCAAAAGAGTCGCTGATAGATTTGTAGTATATACTCTCTCTCACTGGAAAGATGAGACTCGGTATCTCCTCAAAAAAAATATTCTCCCTCTCATCACCGGAGGTATCTGGATGAGTATATTGACTGGATTCTTCTACTATAAATATACCACAGGAGCTACGAGCCTCTCGATCGCTCAGTCACTCTATCAGTTCCTCGTGGCGAGCCCCTGGGGACCGGTCGTATATATCATAGTGTACGCGATACGTCCGGTGATATTTTTCCCAGCTACGCTCCTTACCTTTATGTCAGGAGCCCTCTTTGGAGTAGGGGGAGGATTTCTCTATACGATGATCGGAGAAAATCTCAGTGCCAATATCGCCTACGGGATCGGAAAGATATTCGGACGATCTATTTTAAAAGGTGAGAGTACGGGTCTTCTGAGTGATCTCCAGACTCGATTTCAAAAGGATTCATTTATCCCTACCCTCCTCACTCGATTTCTCTTTCTCCCATTTGACCTCGTCAACTATGCAGCTGGGATACTGCGAGTTCAGTGGAAGGGATTTTTCTGGGGGACAGCGATCGGGATCATTCCTGGAGCTCTGGTATTTATCATAGCTGGAGCGAGTATCGAAAATGCCGCTTCGTTTGATCTCTCGGCAATCCACTTTGATATGAAGTTCCTCCTCATCTCTGGAGTGATATTTATCATATCTATCCTACTCGCTCGGGCTCTCAAAAAATGGGAAAAGCAGAGAAATAAAAATTCCTAATATCCTAGGTTTGCATGCGATGAATGATGCGAAGCCTATTTCCATTTCTCATGAATAATCGTACTATACCTCACTCTTTGACGATATAGTTAGTACTCTCTCGGGTATCTCTTTGTACCGTAAACCAACAAACCTGGTCGGCTCATTTATTGTAAAATTCTTTAAGAGTTGGATGCTCATCGAGGAGGTGTAATGCCTGATCTGAAGATACTCTATCATAGCAGACTGCGTCGACTATATTTCCACTTTTTACCCGTACAGAAGAGATAAGTCCCTCTGTATCATAGGTAATAGTTGGTATCTCTGGGGCTTGATCGCCTTCTTGTATTTTTATCTCTTGGAGAGCTCGTCATCCCATAGTTCATACACAGAGGACAAAACTGGTAGCGAGGGCGTAAGATTGGAGTTTCATGAGGGTATTTAAGGTAAAATATTAAATAAGTCAATTAAGTTTGACATACTGTAATACTTAGTAATATAAATGAGACTTCTCTCTGAAAATCCTTTCTGGAGAGATAGCTGATTAACATCAATGCAAGAAGGAATGAAACAAAATGGAACTGAAACCAAACTTTCAAAATGTGGTGGCTGCCTTCTTGGTAGTTGCTACACTCGCATCGGCAACGACTCCGGTCTTCGCCTCAAAGTCAGGGTCGTCCTCGAGCAGTAGCTCGAGTCGTCCACCACCCCCTCCTCCACCGGCTCCAAGACCTCCTCCCCCTCCTCCGCCAGCTCCAAGAGCTTCTCCAGCACCAGCTCCGAGGCCTGCACCTGCACCGCCTCCAGTGTCTCGTCCAGCACCAGCTCCATCACCCGTGATGGCGCCCGCTCCGAGACCTGCACCTGCTCCAGTGAGTGGTGGATTTGGTGGTATGTCTACCCAAAAAGCGATACCAACACCAGCACCGCAAGCGGTTCCAACGCCCGCTCCGAGACCAGCTCCGACTGGTGTATCTGGAGGTTTTGGTGGGAGTACTACTCAAAAGGCAGCTACTCCCTCTCCTCAGACGGCTCCTACGCAAAGTGGGGCAGCTCTCTCTGGAGCTACCCAAAAAGCTGCAGCGGCTCAAGGTTGGACAAACCTCCAAAAAGGCTTAGCTATAGGTGCTGCCGGGGCAGTGATCGCAGGATCTACGAACGAGCAAACCTCAAGACCTGCTCCGACTCCAATTCCCGCACCTCCACCAACCCCGAGCTACTCAGGTGATGGCTGGCAAGAGCGACAACTCGCTGACAGCCGAGCCCGTGCTCGTGCAGAAGCTCAACGAGCTCGCCAAGCAGAAGACGATGCAGCATATGCACGTCGACAGCGTGATCGTGCGTATCAAGAGGGTCGTACTGATGGTCGTCGCTATGACAGCTCACCTGGAGTCGTCATACTCGGTGGTGGAAATACTTCCCCCACTCCACAGGCAGAGCCAAACTATCCATCATCAAACCGTGACTGGGAAACACCGACGGGCTCACGCCCCTCGAGTTTTACTTTCGTGGATTTACCGAAGGTTTTCGCCTGGATTGCAGTCATTGCAGCTTTCTTGAGTCTCGGGTACCTGTTTTGGGTACGTCGTCGCAATCGCCTTGAGCTCGCAGAAATGCGTAGATCTCGCGGTGCCAACTATTCCATCAACTAGAGAAAGGAGGTTCCCATGTCTACATGGAAACTTGCAAAACGAGTGATCGGGAAGAAATGGGAGGAATTCCAAATCGGAACCCCTCCCGAAGTACTCCCCACTCAAGACGAAACTCTTCCGCTCGGTGGACGCATCGGAGGACTTATGACCCTCCCTGGCAATCCATTTTTGCGGGCGAGTATCGCCGGATCGATCACTTCAGCTCCGAAAGAAGCCCTGGTGATCGTGGCGATCAGTCGGATCCGCCTGAGTCACCTGGAAGGGATGATCTATCGCTACTACACCCAGATCGGGGATAGCAGCGAGAAAGAGTCCTTTCTCCAGGTGGTGACGGGTGCTGACCAATCTATCCTCGAAGTCGCGTACTTTGAGAATCTGGTACGGTTCCACCCCTCAACTCCGGCGGATATCAACCGCTACAAAGTAGCGGGGGCAGATCACTCTGGGAAACCTCAGTGGGGTCTGAGTCACTCAGATCTCGCTGGAGTACTGTTACCCGAGATACTCTCTCGCGTAACAGAAGCTGGTGTGGTCTATGACCGCTCCATCACTCCGAGCGATGCCTCGATCGCTCCGATCGAGGCTACTGAGGTACGTATCGATGATCGTATCGGTGAGCAAGGCCTGAAACAACAGGTATGGCTCATGCAGTACGCCCGTGCGGTAGGTACCTCTACGGAGGTGCTCTATGTCTCGCTCGAAGTCCCGCTCTCGCGGAATGGACAGCAGATCGATCAAGTTCCGCAGGTCGACTTCGCAATCGGGATCACCATCGATCCTAGTGCGGTGAACATCATCTAAAAGTCCGATCTCGAGTACGAAAGTCTCGGATTGGCAAATGTTTGTCTTGTTTCTCAACCCCGCCGTAAATCGGCAAAATCTCAAGGAAATTACCATGTCATCCATCGCTCCAAAACTCTCTCTCACGGCACGTCTGATCAAGGCTCAGTTCGGCAATTTGTTTTCTACGATCAATGATTTGATCGTGAGCTTTGACCCCGAGACTGCCACCGAGGCAGACCGCGATCAGTTGCAAGCAAAGCTTCGCGAAGCAGTCACTCAAATGGTTGGCGCGCGCACCGCGTACGCCAAAGAAGCCAAAGACGTCACCGACCTGAAGGCTCTGATCGCCAACGACGAATCCGCGGGTGCAACGCTCGCAGCACAGTTTGCTGCAGGCACTCTCGCCGAGGCTACGCTCACCGCATTCCTCGATGAAGTCGAAGCTAACAAGGCTCGTCTGCCCGACGAAGAAGCCGAGGCGGCAGAGTCCAAGGCAGTCCTCGGCGAAATCCAAGACTTGGTTGACGTGCTGGAAAAACACCTGGCTGATTTCGACGCACACGCGAAGAAGATCCGCAACCAACTCGCCAGTGCTGAAGCAGCAGAAGCAGCTGCAAAAGCCAAGTTGGAACGCCAAGAGCAGATGAAAGCCCTGAAAACGGGCCTCGGTGATCCATCGAGTGCGCTCGGTGCACTCGCCAAGCGTGCCGGCCAAGCTCAGCAAGAAGCAGCTGTGGCCAAGGAAATGGCAGCAATGGGTCAAAAACCCCTTGATCAAGCTGATCTGGTCGCCAAAGCTCGTGCCGCAGCAGCTGGGACTGGTGCTCCAGTGGGTGAAACCACAGCCGAGCGTCTCTCTCGCCTTTTCCCATCAAAAGAAGCCGTACCAGCCTGATCTCAGGCTGGTAAAATCCCCTCCCTCGACAAAACTTCGAGGGAGGGGTGATACCAATATCCTTCTTGCAGTTGTCCATTCGCCCTCGGAACTTCGGTTCCTTGGGCTTTTTTATTTACTTTTTGTTTTATATACGTATAAATATTTCACTTCCACAACATACGAAAGGACTTGGAATGTACACCAATATCAAAAACACACTCCTCCCCAGTTTCGTACTGGCTGGAGTGATACTCGGGGTATTCCTACTCCAGATGGCGACCCCTATACTCATCGGTATCCGCCCTCGAAGCTTTGACGGCCTCGCCGGTATCATGCTCTCTCCCTTTTTTCATATAGGGTGGACTCATATATCCGGCAATCTGCTACCTCTCGTGATCCTCGGGAGTCTCGTGACCGTCCATGTATCTCGTATCGGATTTATAGGAATTACGAGTCTCCTCATCGGTCTCTCGGGTATCCTGGTCTGGATATTTGGAAGATCGGCGGAGCATGTCGGAGCGAGTGGACTCGTATTTGCCTACTTTGGATACCTCTTCGGAGGACTCTTCTTTGGGAGAGTGACTCTCACTCGATTTCTCACTGCTCTCATAGCGATAGGCCTCTACTGGTATCTCATCCCTTCGATATTTCGAGATTTCCTCATGAATCCTCGGATTTCCTGGGAAGGACACCTCTTCGGATTTATCGCCGGTATCATCACCATCTGGACTACTCATCGCCTCACTCACTCAAAATAGAAAGGATTCCTCATGCGTCTCATCTACGCTCTCTTGGTATTCCTCCTTGTGGGCTGTGAAGCTGCAGAAGGTGGGAATACAGAAAAACAAACACTGGTCGGAGGAAATTGCTCGAAAGAGTACACCCTCACCTCTTGGAATGCGGGCAACTTCGGAAAGTCCAAATCCGCAGAAACTCTCGCCACTATGGCGGATATCCTCAAGGGTTCTGACATAGTATTTCTCCAAGAGGTCAGTACTGGTCCAGCAGGAGCTCAGACTACTGGACGACTCCAGTCAGCTCTTGATCAAACGGGGGCTCGCTGGGATTCACTCACGAGTGACGCTACCTCGGGCGATGGCTCCGAAAGGTACTCCACTCTGTGGAAATCCTCTCGAGCACAAGTTCAGCGGAAAAATCCTCTCGTAGCAGATCTTGCTGACGTGATCGATCGAGAGCCTCATGAAAATGAAGTGACGATCGAAGGGATCAAGATACGAGTATATAACTTTCATGCGGTCCCTACAAAAAAAGGACCGATCCGTGAAGCAAAGCTCGTCGCTGAGTCATCTACCCTAGCTGGAGTACCTGATGCATTTCTGGTCGGAGACTTCAACATCGGGAAAGTAACGATCGAGGGAGTACTCGGCTCACAAGGCTGGATAGCTCATATCGACGGCAAGACCTCCCTCAAACAAAAACTCGGTCCATCTGGTGAGTATCTGCTCTACCAGTACGATCATATCCTCTCTAAAGGATCTACCATCAAAGTCACCAGCTCTCGAGTCATTGACTTTGTCGCTGAGCGATACTCTCCTATCACGGACGAGTCGCTCCGCTCCGCTCGTCTCGTGAGCGATCACCTCCCGGTATCCATACGGTTCTCGGTGTGTCGCTCATGAGATTCAACCAGCTCCTTCGGGAGCTTTTTTATTGACTCTATCAGAGATTACGTATTGTACATTTACGGAATTCCCGTTTCAAACAAACATCAACAACGTCTAGAAAGGACACACTATGTGGAAACACATTCTCATATCACTCGCATTTTTTGTGAGCTTCTCAGCTCATGCAGCTTGTCAGGGTATCGGATATCTCAATCCTCAAACTATAAAAGGTGAGGGGACAGAAGCTGCGGGCGTCGCTCAGCAGGAACTCGCAAGGATATTGAGTGGGTCGGGTCTCACACCGTACCCAAATATCAATATCAAGAGAGTGGCAGATGTACGCCGCTACTCTCTCTCCGAGAGCATTACCAGTCCCTGTGTGATATATTCAAACCCTGTGATAGGGTTTGCGGCTGGGGACAAATACGTACCCTTGGTGGTTAACATGGACCTTATCAATCCAGTTGTGGTTTTCTTTGGAAAACCGGGAGATGTGGTAGGTCCAAAGCCAAAACGTATCAGTGACCTCCCCCCAGATCGACAGACGGAGATCAGGAACCTCGCCAAGGATATGAACTGCCATGGAATGCACGCTGGCGTGACTACCGCGATCATCTATGGACAAAAACTCTGTAAGGTAGAAGAGCTTGTCGCCTCTCAGGGGAGTGGACAGTCCTACCTGCCCACGAAAGTGGCATTTGCCTACAAGACAGGTATTCCCATAGGACTCATCACCAGAGATGCCTCTGCTATGAGAGTTGATGTTAGCAAGATTCTCGGTGTGAGTCAAGATGCTCAAAGGGCAGAGTTGATAGTCATACCAGCAGGCGACCTAGCTAGCTGGGGGTATGGTGTATATATTCACCAAGACACGCCGGTAGCAGTGAAAGCGAAAATTCTGGTTTATTTTCAGGGGATCACCAGTCCTTCGAAAGAGCTCCGAAACGTGCTCGATACGGACGAAGCTCCTGTCTTTCGACAGCCTACGCCCGATGAAGCGAGATACATGAAGAGTATGGTCCTGCCGTATCTCAGTAAAAAAGAGTAAGTCTTCCTCATCTTGTGAGTGATCACCTCCCTGTATCCGTACAGTTCCAGGTGTGTCACTCGTGAGGTACCATTCAAAACCGCCTTCGTGGCGGTTTTTTTTATTACCAGACTATCTCTTGCTCTTTTTTCTCTCTCAGATACTCATTTACCTGACTAAACGGCCGACTCCCAAAAAATCCCGTATATGCAGAAAATGGACTCGGATGGGGTGATGTGACGACGAGATGCTTGG
>JANOQA010000004.1:0-2062 GCA_031422145.1 bacterium
GCTCTTTGCCAACGATGTACAGAAGCTTCTCGCTGATATCTCCTCCCTTAAAAGACAGTTCAATGGAATAGAAACTCTAAATCCAGAGATAAACGGAGAGCTATTCCCCGTCAAAAACGACAGCTTTGCGATCTTTGAGAATGCCAAAAAGATCACCCTCCTCGGTAAAAAGTCAGTCTATACGCCCTACGTACGCTGATCCGAAGCAAAATCCCTCCCCCTCCCCGATGGAGAAATAGCGAAAAGTGGTGATATGACCGAGGAAGGAGTCCTCTATATACTCACAGAGTCCAATCGCATCATTAAATTCCTCAAAGGAAATTTCTCCTATGTAACCGTAGAATGACAAAATACCTGGCAACCAAGTAGCGTACTTAAAATATTTGGAAATAGTCTCTACCTCCTCTCAGAAAACCGAAGAGAGCTGTTTCGTCATCGTCCAACGGTAAACGGATTTACGGGAAAGATCCCTCTTTCAGAGGGGGTACTATTTCCTGAAAATATTACTATCAGCGAATTTTCGATGGATGGGGGGATCTATTTTCTTCGTGACGATCTCTTGATAGAAAAAGCCTTTACTACTCCCGCCTTCTCTAAACGAAGTATCATCCTCAATAAAACCCCTTCCAACTATACCAAGACTTCCTCCCCGGTACATCTCGTCTCTGGTGGATCAGGAAATTATGTATATATGCTGAGAGAAAATAATATCCTTATATTTGAGACAGATACCCGTAATATTCGTGATGTACGCTCTCTCAAATACGTAGGACAAATAGAGGTGAGTGATCGTACGATTCGTTCGTTTATCGTACCAAAAGATGGAGAGATTACCCTCCTGACAAATGACGGTATATTTAGTCTCAAGTTCGAGATTTCTGATGGGAAAGTCAACGTCCGATAAATGTTTATTACTGAGGGGATTATCCTAAAGCACCAAGAAATCCGAGATAAAGAGCGGAGCTATATGGTGTTGACTCGAGACTTTGGAAAGATACGTGCATTTCATAAAGAATCCCCGACCCGAGCTTTCCACGATATAGGAAGTCACGTCGAGCTCACGATCGACCGTAAAAATGAAGTAAATAGACTCACTTCTATTCGACTCAAACAATCCGTCATTCTCGGACATTCGTATGAGAGTATTTCTTTTTTTCTTCACCTCCTTCAGGTAATACATCATGAGGTACCCGATGGTGGAGGAGATAGTGGATTGTACACGGATCTTCTCTCTCTCATATACTCGAGCGGAGATACGATCCTATTTCCGAGAGCTATCTGACTCATGGGACTTCGTCTGATCCACCTTCTTGGCAATATTCCCTCAAAATCCCGAGATCCAATAGTGAGTAAGCTCATTATCCTTGCTACGGAGAATACTCTCAGTAAACTCTTGCTCATACGTGGAATATCCGAAGATCAAAATCGTCTCTTGTCTCTCGAGTTTGATCGTGTCTTTACCCCTACTTTTCTATGATAGTATATCTGAGTATTCTGGGTCTTCTCGGAGCTATATTTGGAAGCTTTGCTTCGGCTCTGATACCTCGCATTCGAGAAAAGAGAAATATGACTCACGAGCGAAGCGAATGTCCTCACTGTAATCATACATTATCTTGGTATGACCTGATACCCGTGATATCCTGGATCAGTACTCTCGGGAAATGCCGATACTGTGGGGTACGTATCCCTCCCTATCATATCGCTCTCGAGATGGTCATGATCCTCTCTTTTATCTGAATCTGATATTTTTTAGGGGGTGCTGTGCCTATGGATCATACTCAGTGGTTTCAGCTCCTTCTCTGACTCAGTGGGGCTTTTGTAGGGGTAGTGATCGTATTTTACGATATCCTCTACATGGAGATACCCGATAGTGTCGTACTTCCCTATATATTTCTCCTTCTCGCCGCTCTCGGAGTGAGTCAATTTGTTGACTGGAATCTCTTTGGATATTTTGTGGCTTTTGAAAATGATTTTCTTTCTTCTCCATTGATCAATGCGGCTCTCGGAGCTGGAGCGATCTATACCTTTTTTATGGCACAAATACTCATATCTAAAGGAGCCT
>JANOQA010000005.1:0-4604 GCA_031422145.1 bacterium
TGAGGACCTTTGGAGCAAATCTTGGGTTTGATTTATTACAAGTATTTCTCTCAGTTATCTCACCCAATTTCGCAGAGATAGGAGAGCCCATCTCTCCGCCAGAGACATATTTGTACGATCTCAGTCAGGTGATATATCTCTCGTACGAAATACATCGATAGTATCAAGAAAATCATCTAATGGCTTGTTAGCTGGACCATCTATCTGAGCAAGGGTTTGGTATTTAGGAGAATTTTTTACTATCTGAATTATCGCTTGTTTAATACCAAGACCTGAAGCAATACTCCACAAAGGAGTATTGTCATATATCGTATCATAGCTCGCTATTATCCATCGTTGTCCTAGTAGTTTTCGAAGTATATAATATATTCTATCTGGCTCTGCTGAATACTGTGCCTGAATCTCTAGCATGATTTCAAGGAGTTTTTCATTTGCACGAATTTCTTCTTCTGGGGAGGTACATTTGATGATAATTCCTGTAAATTTATCTATATCTCCGATACATTCAATGATATCTTGCCACATGAGTGCTATCTCCTTGGCGTGTATAATAAAAGGTTGTCTTGAAGATTCTTCTGAGATAATACGAGATACGTGTGCGTTGAGATTTGTCATCGTTTCCTGAAGTGCAGTTGACGCCGTACCTACCACAAAAATATGCTTTGGATCGGGGCGATCTCCTCATCTATCTGTTGTTTTTATCCCCACACCTCATCCACCCCCCAACGATGAGGGTGTCGAGATAGGATCTCATACGGTGTCTAAAGACTGAAGAGTAGTGGTCATAGTTTTTATGAAGGAAGATCGGCTGGAGTCATTTTTCTCCAGAGTTGTCCGTTTGGAGTCATAGCAATACGAGCATTGAGGGTAGTCGTAGTAACAGCTGCATGAGCGAGACTCCATCTATCATACGAAGGCTTTCGTCACAACTCATGCAAAATAGTAGAGTGAGACCTACCGAGAACTTTTGCACATGATCTTGCAGAAATTCCCTCTTCCCTCATCTTCTCGAGTCGCTTACGCTCCTCGAGAGAAAAATACTTTCGCTTCCTATTGCCTAAAGAAGGCATATTATTGTTCATAGACCACGTATTAGGATGTAAAATGTTTCTGTGTAGATCCAGTTTACGCTATTATCCTTGATAGGTGGTCGTTATTATTTTAGAACTTATCGACTCTTGGTATATGGTATGAAATAGGGTTCATAAAGATATATTATAGGACTGATCTCCCCATAAATGGCACGAGTACCTCTGGGACTCTCACCGTCATGTCTGCATTTTGATAGTTCTCGATCACCGCGATGAGACACCGAGAAAAGGCGATCACCGTACCATTGAGCGTATGGACATAGTCCGACGATCCATCTGACTTGCGATATTTGATCCCGAGACGACGAGACTGGAATTGTCCGATGTTCGAGCAACTCGTCACTTCACGATACTGAGACTGTCCGGGCATCCAGGCTTCGAGGTCGATCTTTTTCATAGCAGGATTTCCGAGATCTCCCGAACAAATATTGAGTCTCTGATATGGGATACCGAGCGAGCTCCAGATGTGTTCTTCGAGGGCGACCATCTCTTCATGAAGTTTTTGAGAGTCCTCTGGTCGACAAAATGATACCATCTCGATCTTGTCGAACTGGTGTCCTCGCAGGATCCCTTTCATATCTTTGCCATACGTGCCGGCTTCACGACGAAAACACGGAGAATATCCGACATATCGGATCGGACTCGTCACATCGATCGTCTCGTCTCCATGATAGCTCGTGAGCGGAACTTCGGACGTACCGATGAGATAGAGATCGTCTTCCTCTGGATTGACGTGGTAGATCTGGGCTCGATCCGCCGGGAAAAACCCCGTCCCATACATGGCAGGCTCTCGCACGAGAAATGGAGGGATCACCGGCATAAATCCTCGTTTCACCATCTCGGCCATGACATAGTGAAGGATCGCGAACTGGAGGAGAACGATATCTCATTTAAGATACCAAAATCTCGCTCCCGATACCTCGGCTCATTTTTCGCAGTCGATCCATCCTCGAGCGGCTCCGATCTCATGGTGAGAGCGTGGCTCAAAGTCGAACTTCGTTGGTTCTCCAACTCGTGCTTCTACTATATTTCCCGACTCATCTGGCCCGATAGCCGCAGTAGGATCGAGGAAATTGGGGATACTCGAGAGCATATGCTGGTACCCTTCCTCTGTCTCGGCAAGAGTCACCTCGATCGACTTGATACTCTCCCCTACTGCCTTCATCTCGGTCACTCGAGCGGACTTTTCACTGGCATCCGTGAGGGTCGGGATCTCTTTGGAGACTTTATTTCGAGTTGCCTGGAGTTCCTCCAATTTTTGACGATGCCCGAGTCTCGTCTGATCGAGAGCGAGAAATGCATCGAGATCGAGGGAGAGATTTCGTTTTTGGATAGAGTCTTTGACGAGTGCTGGGTTGGCTCGCAGGAGTTTGAGGTCGATCATGTTAGGGAAATTTTTTATAGATTTGATTGCGATTCTTTTTAATATCAGCGAGATGATTTAAATTCATCGAAAGATATAGATGTACCCTCTCTCTGGGATGCCTTTTCTACATGATATACAAAAATTTTTTCTGTCTTTAGGGTGTGAGTATCACATTCTTGCATTTTCTTTCGGGCAGCACGATAATCAGCCATACTAAGTACAGGATCATTTTGATATCTTAATACAGCTCTTGCATCTAAATAATCTTCTCTTGGGATATACATGGCGTTATGATACAAAAGGGAAGCGAAAATTCAAATATTGTTACAGAAAATTCCTGATGGAGAGATCCTCTCAAAAACAAAGATATTCGGGTAAAGGTTGCGTACTAAAGTGAGCTGTACTCCTCGTACAGTGAGCGAGGAACGTAAAACCTGAACTTGAAGATCGAGTTTTTCAGAGGATCTACAGCACCATTACTCCATCATCTGGATCAGTCATGTAGATCTGATATTTGATATCCTCTTGCTCGAGATAGGTATAGAAATCCTCCATTTTATGGCGAAACTTCACGACATCATCGACGACGATCACTCATCCTGGAGCCAGGAGCGGAAGTACTCCGAGATAGTGCTCGAGGGTAGCAGATTTGAGAGCGTCGATATAGATGAGATCAAACCGAAAGGTCGAGAGCGATCGGAGGTATCTCGTCGCATCCGCACATACGAGGGTGACTTGATCATCAAACAAGGCGAGATTGGAGCGAGCCTGATCATAGATACGACGGTCGGACTCGATCGTGACGATATGTCCGTCAGGGCGGTCGGAGAGTCCACTCGCGAGGTAGATCGTCGAGACTCCATTGGCCGTGCCGAGCTCGAGGATATGCTTCGTTCCTCTTTTTTTTACGAGTTCGTGGAGAAACATACCCGTAGACTCTGAGACATTCGGAGTTTTGGTCGTCGCCTGACTCTGTCTCAGGCTATCGAGGAGAGCTACGACGTGAGGATCGGAGAGGGAGGGCATGGGTTAAGGACTAATTATTAGCATCTGCGATAGCCTTATTTATAGCCTGCATAGTTGCGTCTACTATCTTTGTCTTATCTATTTGAGAAAGAGTATTTGGAAGTTTATTTTCTATATCTCATCTATTCGTACTAGGATTTGTAAGGTTTACTTGAGTCGTATCTGTTCCAATAGTAACATTCACATGAGGTTGGTCTTTCGTTATACTAACCTTAATTTCAGGACTTGTAGTTACCCCTGTAACTACTTTTAACTCAGGAATACTCTTTTTAGCTCAACCAGAGGCTGGCGGTACTGGGGCTGGATTGCTTCCTGAGGCTTTTTTAGACTGAATAAAGGCGTCGCTAATTCAAGCATCGGTAGTAAGATTTCTACCAGATCATCAAAGGTTCTCTGATCCAAGTTTTTCTTCTAATGTATTAAACGCAGCGATTAAAGCAGTCTTATCATTAGAATTAAACGCCTTGGCAATTTCTTCTCTCTTAGTTTTATCCAAGCCAGAACTATCAGGTAAACTAGATATAAATGATGCTATTTTACCTCGCTCTGGACCACGTTCTCTAATAAATTCATCAAAAGTCTTAGCTTCAGAGGTGCTAAATATCATTTTTTCTAATACTCTTCCCACCTCAACTGCACTACTCTTGTTACCAAGAGATGCTACATCAGCATCCAATCTCGAAAGTCGACTATCAGGTACAAATCTCTGAGCCTGCCTTCTACCAAATTCACTTCAGGCACTCGCTTGAGCCCCTGTGATAGCACCAGTAAAGGATTGTCCAGCATTTTGAAGACCCGTAGTACTCAGCATCTTTCCTCCTCCCACTGGGATAATCGGAGCATATTTTGGAAGGTTCTTGGCGAGTTTTCAGATCTCTTCTCCAAAGCTCGCGATCGGTCCTGCCGCATCAGCCGTCACTTTGTTGGACTTAAGAGCGGCCATCACCGCGAACCAGAGGACTCCAAGAGCGAGGATATTGACGATAAGTTGACCGATGAAGCCAGTAGCGAGTCATTGAGTACCTGCAACAATATTTTTTGTACCTACCGGCACCCCTATAATAGTAAGAGAAGGAAGTTCCTTGCTTGTTAGTTCAAATTTCTGAGTATCTGAACCAGCC
>JANOQA010000006.1:0-4245 GCA_031422145.1 bacterium
ACAACGTCAACGATATACAAAAAGATAAACGATTCTCTCAATATATCCAAGACGTGATTGTATATTTCCTCGGATTTCTGGCTCTTCTTACAGTGATCATCATACTCTGGGCAGGATTTACGATCCTGACATCTGCAGGAGACGAAGAAAAGGTCAAAAAGGCAAAGTCTATGATCACGTATGCACTCGTAGGGCTCGTGATTATATTTCTGGCGTGGGCTATCACGACATTTATACTGCGTCTAGCTCGAGCGGATGGCGTCACGGATGATCGAGTGATTACGCTCTCTGAGCTTATCACCCCGAGTGTATCAGCCGAATGAGTCAATGACGGCAGAGACTTCTCATTTTATCGCTGACGTATCGATACGATCGCTCTCTCGCTCAGTCGTGAGTCAGAAGTCGACGGTAAGATCAAGATCGCTACGCTTCAGTCTCTCCAAGAAGTCATCACGGCTTCGATGGATACTTTTTCAGAAGCTGATAAAAATCTCAACAATGGCCTAGCAAACGGGGTACTTACAGCGATCGCTCTCGTACGAAAGTATCCCGACTCGGATATATATATCGAGCGACTCGCTCTTTCTCTCAAAGATTTCGTGACTGGAGTAAAGATCCCGGCTATCACCGCCAAGATCACCGCTATCCCAGCGGTAGGAAATGCTCCATTTTTTACGACGCTTCGAGCCATGGACGCTCGAGATCCATCAGGTGTACCTATCCCAGATACCAACTACGAATGGTACCTCAAGACTCCTGCTGGTGGGAAAACTCAGGTCCAAAGAGGGACTTCTGTCGGATATCGATTTACCGAGGAGGGTACCTATACGATCAATCTCGTGATTAGTTCGGCCAGTCGGAATTCCAAAGGAAAGATAGACGTTTCATCATTTACTGGTACTCAAGAGATCAAAGTATCTCCCAAACTTGCTAATGTCATTTTATTTATAAATGGAGCCAATGTCTCCCTCACCGATAAGATCAAAGTAACCCCCAACCAGGCACGATCTGGACTGATCATCGATGCTTCGAGTTCTACGGCAGCTCAGTGAGCAGCTATACTTCGTACCGAATGGGATTTTGGAAATGGAGAAACCAAGAAATATGATCGAGGACCACGTCTGGAGCGTCAGATCTATGCCAATCCAGGAAACTATATCTTGAAACTTCGCCTGATTACTAATGAAAATCCACAAGGAGTTCTCAAAGAGATCGAGATCATAGCTCAAGATCCGATCGCCTCTATCAAGGCTGATACTACGACTGGATTTGCGGGAGATGAGTTTAAATTTACGACGACTTCTGCGGCAGGACTTCTCCTCACGTATGAGTGGACCGTAGTAGAGATTAGCTCATCCAACAAGATATTTAGCACTAAAAGCCCTACCTTAAGCTACAAATTCCCTCGTATGGGAAACTATGTTGTCAATCTCATAACCCTCTCTTCGTCCGGGAAAGAGGATCGGGATAAAGTAGAGATACGTATCGAGTCCAAAGACCCCGTAGCAAATTTTGATCTTCGTTCGCTTTCTTCAGAGATGCCAAACACTCTTTTTATGGACGCTACCAAGAGTTTTGATCCAGATAGTAAAGATGCCTCCAAGCTCACTTTCAACTGGACGATCGATGGAGAGCGAGTTTCTCTGGATAATCCTTCTCGAAACGGAGCGATCGGTACCTATACTTTTACTTCCAAAGGAAATCATACGATCCTTCTCGAAGTCACCAACGAACAAGGAAAAATTACGACTACCAAGAAAGATTATATCGTTGATTCTCTCCTTTCGGTAAAACTCATCGTCACCCCTCGGATCGCTCCGATCGGACAAAATATCGCTATCGTAGCGGAGTCAAAAGAGGCGAATGTATTTGAGTGGAGCTATGGAGATGGAGGTACTGAAAATACCACGGAAGCTCGTACCTTTCATACCTATAAAAAGGCGGGCACATATACCATAAATCTCACCGTACGAGGTAATCCAGATGCTGGTACTTCAAATACTATTTCACGTAAGGTATACATTACTGATACAAATTCTCCGTTTGCGGCGATCAAAGTAAAGACAGATACGGACGCTCTCGAGCCTACCGTAGGAGCCTGTCCTCTCGGAGATGCGTATCTTGCCTCACGTACGGGTCCAGTACGTATATCGTCCGAAGATAGTATAAATACCGATGGGAGTACCTCAGGATTGACGTATTCATGGAAATATCAGGGAAAGACTTCTACTCAGAGAGAATTTTCTTATAAATTTGATGAGCTTGGATGTTTTCCAGTGAGCTTGACGGTACGATCTGAAAAGACCGGAGCTACCCACTCTTCTACGATATATATCAAAGTAGAAAACTCGCTTCCTACCTTTGCGGGTATCACGGTGAGTGCTGACAAACTCGAGGCAGATCCGGTGATTGTAAATGTATCTCTCAACAATCCTATCGACGCCGATGGAGTGATCGTCTCGTATCTCTGGTACTACTATACGGACTCCGATCCAGAGCCACAAGATTTCCGTATCACCAAGACTCCCAAGACGGTCTTTGTCCTTCCTCGGATCAATGGAAAATACTATTTTGCGGTCACTATGGAGGACTCCAATGGTGCGAAGGTGAACTCGGAAGAAGCTCGAGAGGAAAAATACTCGATCACCCTCGCCTCGGACAATATAAATACTCCACTCATCCAACTCAAAGTATCTAATAGTTCTGTAAATGTAGGAGAAAGTATTACTCTGAGTGCCGAAGTAAAAAATGTCATCAATCAGCCCCTCACCGATAAGTCAGAGTATAAGTGGGATTTTGATGGAGATGGATTTTACGATGAGACGACCCAGAGCTCTAGTGTAAAACATTCCTACGACAAGCCCGGTACGTACAACATGAAAGTAAAAGTGACCTATAAGGGTATCAGTAATACAAAGTTTCAGCAGATCGTCGTAAAAAATGAAATCAAACCAAATCTCGAGTACTTTGCGGTAGGGAATCGTTATGTATTTATCAATACTACCTCAGGAGCGTATACTACGGTGAAATGGACCTTTGGGGACAATACCTCAGAAAATCCAGACTCCTATACTGTATCAGTAGATAGTGAGGCAAACATCTCAGAGGTGACCCTCGAAGTAGGAGATGGTATCACGAGTAAGACGATCACCGTACCCGTCAGAAAAGATATCCTCAATGCAAATCGCATCAAAGATGGTAAAGAAGCTCTCGTACTTTTTACGTACCCATCCCTCGATGGAGAAACACTTCGCGTATCTCGCAGCGACGAGCGAGTAGCTCTCTATCTAGGAGAGTCCAAAGGAGCGGTGAAATATCGTATAGATACCAATCTCTCTCTCGATAGTGATCTCAACGGAGATACAAAAGATGACGCGGATAATAAAGGTACGGATTCATTTAATAGTGGAGCTCCGTATGTGATGAAAAATCTCGGCTCTGAGAAAGAGAGAAAGATTCGTATCTCGATCGAAGATGCTTCTGGAAAAGTGCTGGGCACCAAAGATATCACTCTCTTTCTTGAGTATATTGATGGAAATGCTCTCGCCCAAGCAGAAGTCAGTGCCTCAGGGAGTAATGCCCTCCTCTCTGATACAGAGAAAGCGAATATAGAAAAGCTCAAAGATCTCATCCGTACTAAGGCTCCAGAGTCAGAGAGACTGAGCTATATGCAGTATGTCTCTCATATGCAAGAAAGCTGGCAAGATATCACAGAAAAGACCAAGACGATCATAGAATTTCAGCGAGCTATTGCAGATGCTGGACTGACAGAGAGTGTACGTGATGAGTTTCTCGTCCTTTTGGATGGATTTCTCCTTGCTGACTCAGAGACGAAAGACGATATGGCTCTTGCAGTCAGTGTACTGAGCAAGCTAATACCCGAAGGGAATCCAAAGTATGAAGAAATATTTGGAAAGGACAAAAAATCAGGCCTTATCGGAGAAATACTCTCACATCCTACCAATACGACTCTCAATAAAGAGATTGGAGAAAAAATACTCTCGTATATCAAAGATGATAAAAATATTAGCGATGAAGACAAGCTTACTCTCAAAGAGCAACTAAAAGTTATCATCGCAGGTGGAGTCAAAAATATGCCTCCCCCAGAAGTGGTTTCAGGAGATGCTTCTGATGGAAGTAGTATAGGAGGATTTCTGATGAATGTCGTATCGGTATTTGGATGGATCATCGGGATCATTATCATCTTCTTCCTCCTTCTTTTTGTCGTCTTTAAAGTCATCAATC
>JANOQA010000007.1:0-7704 GCA_031422145.1 bacterium
AGGACAATATTTCTTGATGCAGTCTTTGTCTTAAATACAGAACCCTCTAGGTATCCAGCAATCGTTGGTCCATCGTCGATCGTACTCCAAAGCAGCTCTACATTACTCCAATCTTTTCTCATATTTTTATAACTATCAGCCGCATCTGAGAAAATACTCTCCAGATATATTATAGTTGCTAGAAGAGTAGCAAAACTCGCAAAATTTAACTCCCCCTTGAGTACGAGTCAGCCGAGTCCGAGGAGTATTCCAACTCGGATACACATACATAATCCTCGAACAAATGTAAATATTCCTATCATGTTAAAGATGATAGCATTATTATACGAGTAGATTTCAGATTGATTGGTATCAAATATCTCTAACTCTCCCTGCGTATTTTCGCTTTGTAGTATTTCCCCTCGAGCCATGATCATACGTACCGCATGTTTTGAGTTGAGAGATTTTGCGTGACTTCGGAGTTTTCTATATTTATGAGCTTTTGCGTCAATCCATACGACACCAATACTCGCAAGTATGAGTCCGATGATAAAAAATATTGGCAGAACACCATGAATACTTGCCGTCATCCAGATCATAAAGACTATTCCGATACTTAAGTGTATTATGTAGTAACTGATATCAAAGAGTACCCCTCGCCAGGTCTCGATTCCAGTCATTATTATATGTATCAGTTTTCCAGTCCCGATAGAGTCAACATACTGATGATCGAGGTGAAGCATTTTTGTAAAATATCGCCGAAAGAGATAGCTATTCATTCGATAGTCACTCAGAGACCAATCATAAAATCTATTGATATATATCGATGATAGTTACGCATATAAATGCGAAAATATACCCTCAAATCAGTAAGTAATATTTCTCGCCTATTCCACTCTGAAGAGATAAGAGCGTATATTTCATCAAGAGGATTCAAAGTACGACAAAACTACTTCGACAAAAGAGAGTAAAAAGATTGAGAAAGATTTCTTTACGACTCAGTGAAAAATACGGAGCAACAAAAAAACTTAATTTTTGAAGGAAAGTCATGAGTAAAGTTTTTTAGTATATTATTTTGTAGAAGAGAAGATTTTAGGTTTATCTAAGTCCGAGTATTCGTGATAGTCCTTCGTACAGCATTTAAAAGATTGATAGAGATCACTATGACAGGACATGTTTTTTGTATCTCTGCACCAATAGTAGGATCGAGCCTTGCCCAGAAAGTATCCCCACGTTCTATTTTATCTATTTTTGACATAAGGCAGGGAGTTTATCGATATCAGTATCTATATCAAGTAAAGATAAGTCAAAGATTCCCAATCTCTCCCTTATTTGACGGGGGGGGCGGATATGATAATTTTGAAGGGATATGCCTAATCTTATCTATCATGTCTCAGAAACTTGAATCCATGCCAGAATCATTTGGTGGATCTCCTCTAAAAAATATTTTAGATATAAAAACTCCAGAGCAACTCTCGGTAGAAAAATATACCCGTCTCGCTCAGTGACTCAAGGCTCAGATACAAGAGATCAATGATTTTAAGCTTGAAAATACTAATATTGCAGCAGATATCGGAGACTTTATTGGAGAAAAAACCGGAGCTTTTTCTACGGGAAAGTCCACCTACGAATCTATGATCGCTCGTACATCTCAGTCAGTTCGAAATCTCCATGCCAAGATTCTCGCAGAGTTCCCAGAATGAAAGAGTATCCCTGAGTGAGAAAAACAAAAAATAGCTACCCTTCTCGCCGAGCTTCAGACTCTCTCTGGATCAAAGCTTAAATCCGTCGGTTGGGCAGATGCTGCCATGAATACGACAGGATTCAAAGATATTACAGCGTATCGATATTATGCTCGTATGACACTCTGACTTGCGGAGTGAGCGTACGAATGAGTCGCTGGTATAGCGGATCTTACTGGAAAAGTGATCGCTCAGCTCGCGGTGAGTCTCGATCCTAAGGCTCGAGCTATTGTTATAGAAGACTACAAAAAGATCGCTGATGCAATCACTCTCGAAAATGCCAAAAAACTCTGGGACGCTCTTCCGCAGGTCTTTGCAGAGTTCAAGAAACTTCCTGCAGATCAACAGCTCGAGTGAGCGAGTAAGCTCATCGGTATGATCATAGTACCACTCGGTATCGGAGCAAAGTGAGTCAAGGCTGGGAAGGCTATAGCCCAGGCTGGGATGAATACCGCAAAAGCTGGAGTAGATATGACGGCTCGAGCTGCAAAAATCGCCGTTCGTCAAGCGGGGCGAGTCGGAGGAGCATCAACTCATGCTATAAATGTAGCAAGTAGGTCTGCCGTAGCGGGTGTTGCAAGTACAGCTCTCGGGGTAGGTGGAGTCGCTGTCGCAGAGACAGGAGTAGTGGCAGCAACTGCCGTTCGATATGTCGGAGAGATGGGGGGAGGTGTTCAGAAATCATGAGTCCATACGAGTAATACGATATGAGAAGTATCTATGAATAATGTAATGCGGGAAATTAAATATAGTGAGCCGATTCGCGGAAAACTGAATCCGAATATAATAGAAAAAAGTCAAGTTCCTTTTTTAGCAGCGGAGGAAGTAGAGCGTGATCTTAAACGTTTAATCGATGTATATAAGCTTAGGATACCATATCCTATTTCTGAATATTTCCAGGATTATGCTTTATATAACTCACTTCGTTCTAAATTTAACTGAAGTGATGATGAAATGGCAAAAGTTATTAAAAACACATCTCGATTTGATTCTCTTGTACGAGAAGAAGGACTATATTGAGAATCTCTCACTATTACTTGATTTCATGCAAATTGACTAGCAAGATCTGATGATATTGGACATAGAATAAATATAAATTTTGTCAAAGAGCATGGAATAGATATATCGAAGGTTCTCTTTTTCAGAGTTACTCAACCTTGAATTTCAAAACCAGAATATTATTGGACAACTGATATGCGAGAAGTTCTTTCTTGACTCACTGTTGAAATTGGTTGAAATAGTAGATCAAGCTCCGTTATACTTGTTGCCTCTTTGGAAGATATTAGTAAAAATGGCTGACTCATACGGGATAAAAATGATGACCTTGGACTTGCAGTACGACAAATAGGAACATCAAACTTTGATCAAAACAATACTCTCTTTATAATGTATAGTTCCCTTCAGTAAGAATGCTTATGGAAGAATAGAAGTGAGTCTTTCAGAGGATTCTCATGTCTACATATTAACTCTACCTAGATTGATCGACAATCTATACTCCTTATTCACTAAAATAATGATTCATAGTATTATTCTGATTTATTCCGTAATTTCTTTGCCGGAAGTATGAGTTTACTAAATATTAGACTGAAGAATTTTTATTCTTGTTAGAGTTCTTCATTTTTTTGTACCTTTCCTCCCTCTTTCCTTTTGAAAAAGCCTTAAGCACGTCATACCTTCTACAGTATTAGAAGGACCGTATGATCCTACAATTTTCCTGTCAAATCTTCTCCTTGCGAGAAGAAGAAAAGTCTATATCATCAGAGTATGACACAAATAGATATGAGATATATCCAGCGATTTTCGAACTATCAAAAGGCTCTCGCTCTTCTTTCTCTTGCCTGCAAACAATCACCAAAATCTCTCCTCGAGCAAGATGGACTGATTCAAAGATTTGAATACACATTCGAACTCGCATGGAAGACACTCCAGGATATCATTATCTATAAATGATACGATGGAATCACATGACCACGCCCAGTACTCGAGCAGTCTTTTTCCGATGGACTCATCGAAGATGGGAGACTCTGGATGAGTATGCTCCGAGATAGGAACGAGACTTCGCATATATATGACGAAGCTGTAATAGAACGAATACTCGTAGACATACCTGGGAGATATTTCGTCGCCCTATGTACTCTCGAGAGCAATATTATTCGCTATATATCCACCTCATGACATCAGATACCCGATATATCATCCGAGATATAAGTGGACTATTTCGTTGAAGAAATGCCATTCTTTTTGGTTCTCGTGCTCTCGAGCGAGAGCATCCAGGATCAGATATTGATATTGCGATAAAGGGCAATATATCTGCTCGAGAAATTATTGAATTAAAGCTCGACTATGATGAACTCATGCTCCCGTATCGTATAGATATAGTTTCGTACGATCAGATATCCAATCCCGCACTCAAGGCACATATTGATCGAGTCGGACAGGCGATCGAGTCGGAAATTTTTCTATAAAATTTCCCTCTCTTTCCTTTTGAAAAAGTTTCATCCGAGCATATAATGTTCTTGTTCAGTTTTTAAGGTCTCCTGTAAAAAATCCCTTCTACAAAGGGATAAACTTGTACACAAAATTTATTCAATCAAGTATTGCTATCCAATGAGTCCATCACCGACGTTCGCTGCCATAGATATAGGAAGTTTTAAAATCAAAACCCTCATAGGAAGTTTCACCGAAGACAAAAAGCTTCGTATCCTCGGAGTCGGGACGTCTCCTTCTCTCGGAGTACGTAAAGGAAACATCCTCGATATGGATGAATTTCGCCGAAATATAGATACCGCTATCTCAGAGGCAGAAAAGATGGTAGGGGAGCATATCGATAGTGTATACCTCTCTCTTTCGGGAGTGACGATCGAGAGTACCGTCAACTCTGGAGTCATAGCGGTCCCAGGAGGAGAAGTCACTGAAGAAGACGTAAACCGAGTCCTCGATCTCTCTCAAAACGGAGTCGACCTCGTCAATCGAAGTATCCTCAAAGTCGTACCAGAGTCATTTGTACTGGATGGGACCTCTGGAGTGAAAAATCCGATCGGTATGTCCGCTAAAAAGCTCGAAGTACGCTCTCATATCATCACGATTGGGGAAAATGTCCTCGGAAATGTAAAGAAAGGTATATTTGATGTTGGAGTCGATATTATCGATGTATTCGCAAATGTGCTTTCTTCTCCGGAAGCGGTCCTTTCTCGTCGTCAAAAAGAGCTCGGAGTCGTCTGTATCGACATCGGGTCGAGTACGACCGATATAGCCGTCTACGAAGAAGGATCTCTCATATTTGCTTCCGTGATCCCTCTCGGAGGAGAGCATGTGACCTCTGATATCGCACTCGGACTCAAGATATCGATCGATCTTGCTGAAAAACTAAAAGTGGATCACGGTGATGTCGAGCTCTGTAAGATGGACACTGTAAAAGACGAAGAGATCGATCTCTCGAAGTACTCCAAGACGGAGTCCACCGTCGTCTCAAAAAAATATATATCCGAGATAGCCCGAGCCCGATACTCTGAAATACTTTACTATATTAACACGGAGCTCAAGCGTATCGGGAAAGATGGTATGCTCCCAGAAGGGGCCGTACTCGCCGGAGGTGGAGCCAAGATGCGAGGTCTCGTAGACCTTGCTAAAGATGTCCTCCGACTCCCTACGATCATCGGTATCCCAGAAGACTCGGATCACATATCGGGAACCTCTATCGGAGATCCTCAATACGCTGGGATCGTCGGGACACTCCTGCTTTCTCAGAAATTTACTCCCCAAAGGCGACCCTTCAAATTTGGACTTTCCTTGGGTGGATTCTTCCAATCCCTGAGAAACCTTCTTTCTAAAATACTTCCATAATCCTCTCTCCCATGACTGTCAAAAAATCTGATGACCGACTCAAAAGTCTCCTCCGTGGAGATAGTCGATCTTCCGTAGAAGAAATCAATGTATCTGAGTACATCTCTCCCATCGCTAATATAAAAGTAGTTGGAGTAGGGGGTGGAGGAGTCAATGCGATCAATCGTATGATTGCCTCAGGACTCGAAGGGGTAGAGTTCCTCGCAGTAAATACCGATGCTCAGGCACTCTTTACTTCAAAATCTCCGATCCGTATCAATATCGGTCGAGCTACGACTCGTGGTCTCGGAGCAGGAGCCAATCCTCAGATGGGACAAAAAGCCGCCGAAGAATCATCCGAAGAGCTCAAACAGGCTCTTGCTGGAGCCGATCTCGTATTTATCACATGTGGACTCGGAGGAGGTACCGGGACGGGAGCTGCCCCAGTGATCGCGGAGATCGCCAAGGGACTCGGAGCTTTGGTCGTGGGAGTGGTCACTAAGCCATTTGCATTTGAGGGACAGAGACGATCGCTCCAGGCGACGGATGGATATGAGCGACTTCGAGAAAAAGTCGATACGCTCATCACGATCCCAAATGACAAGATTCTTTCTATAATAGATAAAAAGACTCCACTTCTCGACGCTTTTAGTATCGTAGATGAAGTCCTCAACCAAGGAGTCCAAGGTATATCAGATCTCATTACTCTTCCAGGACTCATAAATGTCGACTTTGCCGATGTAAAGAGTGTCATGGAAAATGCAGGATCTGCCCTCATGGGTATCGGATATGGATCTGGAGAAAACCGAGCGATCGAAGCAGCCCGAGCTGCCGTAGACTCTCCACTTCTCGAGCTCTCTATCGCGGGAGCGCGAGGACTCCTCTTTAATATCACGGGAGGTACGGATCTTTCTATGTTTGAGGTAGATGAAGCAGCTCGTATCATTACGGAGTCATGTGATAGTGAAGCAAATATTATATTTGGAGCGACGATCAACGAAAACTATACCGGCGAGATTAAGATCACGGTAGTAGCAACAGGGTTCAACGAAGAGTCCAACCAGCGTCACCATGAGACGTCTCGCCCTACGACGAGCTCAGGATTTGGGAAAAAGCCAGTTCATACGAGTGCTTTTGCTCAGCCAGCTCCTCGTCCTGCACATGATGCAGCTTCGGATCTGGATGTGCCAGCGTTTCTGAGAAATAAGATGCGGTAAAACAAAAATCTCCCGAACGGGAGATTTTTTTTAGGGTGATATTATTGGAGATTCTATCTGACAAATATCGCTGAGTATCCTCGATCGAGAAACGTAGGACTTACTTTCTCAGAGATAGTAATATCTGTCTTTTGTATTCGAAGTGTTCCATAAACAAGTTCATCTGGATCTATCTGATATACAAGTCGTACTTCCGACCCAACTCCTATAAATTTTTTTTTACTGCCAGTGCCAAAATATCCACAAAAAGGAATTCCAAGGCTTTGCATCTTTTCATCCATAGTAGTGCCTGGAGTAGATGCAAGTATACTATAGAGTTTATCTTTTGTGGGGATCTGAGCTCAGATATATTCTGCATAAGCTAGGAGACCTTGAATATTGAGTATATAGACAGGATAGTTAATTCATCTATTTCATATAGATGATATTTTTTCACGAGCCGCCTGATCGGTCATAACTTCAGCTACTCCACCTAGAGAGAGAGGATAGCTAAACAATTGAGGTATATCTTGATTTGTACGGGCATTTTTATACCGTGGGGGCTCATCGAATATATTTTCTTTACTTAAAATCCCCTCATCTACCATTCGATGGAGTGTAGAGCTATCGAGACCAGATGGCATTCGTGGCATTCTCCATGTATTTCCAGAAGACTCTAACACATTAGTCGCAGCACCTGAAACATTATTTTGCACCGAGATGATCTCTTGAGGGGGAGTGGTGCTATTGGGCTGCAAAGCTCCGGTTATTTGAACTTGTTCTCAGAGATGAGGTACCATAGATCCAGACATGTATTTTTAGAGAAAGAGTAAGCTATATAAATATATAGTAAGCTATATATTTATGGCTCTTGCCTAGGAGATTTTTAAAATATTGGAAATCTACTAGGCCTTTTTCTTGGATTTCTTGTAGAAGTTATGTATGAGTATAATGAGTTCTTTTTG
>JANOQA010000008.1:0-8568 GCA_031422145.1 bacterium
GTCCTTTCAAATATACACTTTAGATATACAGAAAGTGCTCCGGTATTTACTGATTTCTCCCTTGAAATACCTTTTTGAAAGAAGATCGCCCTTGTAGGAAAGAGTGGAGGAGGAAAAACCACCCTCATCAAACTCTTAGCCGGATATTTGCGTCCCGAGTCTGGTGAAATACATATCTTAGGAAATAATTTGGCTACTACCTCACTGCAGTCATACTATCGTCATATTGGTTACCTCACTCAAGATCCCTCAGTATTTGATGGGAGTATCCGAGAAAATCTTGTCTCCGTACTCTTAGAAAGAGATTTACCTTCTGTTGAAAAAGATCTTGCAATAGCCCTAGAAAAAGCTCGTTGTGACTTTATATATGATCTCAAAGATGGACTTGATACACAAATAGGTGAACGCGGAGTACGTCTCTCTGGTGGGCAAAAACAACGTCTTGCAATCGCTAAGATATTTCTAAAAAATCCTGAAATTATCCTTCTTGATGAACCTACCTCAGCACTCGACTCATTTTCTGAAGAATTCATCACACAAGCTCTCGATGAATTATTTATCAATAGAACCGTTATTATCGTGGCACATAGACTTCAGACGGTTCGTAATGCTGATGAGATACTAGTGATTGATGCAGGAAAGATAGTACAACGATGAGACCATGAATCACTCATTATCCAGTGATGAACCTATGCTCGTATGCTTGAGTTACAGAGTGGGTTTTAGTCAGACACATATTTCGCACGATCTCTCCTTGTATTTCCATCATTTTTCATATAATTAGCGGGTTAATTTTTTATGAAACACTATGAAAGTCTCCGTCACCAAAATACCTGGCTCACTTTGTCAGATCCAGATCACTGATAGTACGAGTGAATTTGAAAAGTCTCGAAAAGAAGCTATCGCAGCTCTCTCTAAAAATACCCAAGTAAAAGGATTTCGAAAAGGAGCGGTCGTACCTGAGGCTATCATCGTGAAACAATTTGGCGAAGCCGAGATCATCGAGCGAGCTCTCAATGTCTACCTCGATAGAAAATACCAAAAGATCCTCGAAGAATCCAAGATAACTCCGGTATCTGCTGGATCCGTCACCGCCGTAGCCTCGACTTCTCCGATCGATATCACTCTCACGGTAGAGGTGGTGCCAGAGGTGAGCGTCGATGAGAAAAAACTCGCCAAGATCTCTATCAAAAAAACTCCCGTAGCCTTTGATCCAAAAGAGACCGAGGAGGCTCTCGCCGAGATCACCAAGAAATTTACTCACTTTCATGACGCTGGAAAACATGGAGATGATGGATTTGATGGGACAGAGACCAAGATAGCATCAGGAGATCGAGTCACTCTCGATACTCAGGGATTTGAGTCAAAAGGAGGAGTCGGTATACCCGAGACGAAAGTACAGTCTTTCCCACTCGTGATCGGAAGCGGTCAATTTATCCCAGGATTTGAAGAAAAACTCATCGGACATGTTGCGGGAGACGTAGTAGAATTTGATATTACTTTTCCAAAGGACTACCACTCTGATCTTTTTAAGGGACGACAGGTATTTTTCATGACGACGATATTTCGAGTGGAAAAACCTCATGCTCCCGAGTGGACTCCTGAGTTCATCGAGCAACTCAGAGGAGTAAAAACGGACTTGGCTGGATTTAAGGAAATCCTCAAAAATGAAATCCTCGGAGAGAAAGAGCGACGTACTCGAGAAACAGACGAAGCAAAACTCCTCGAAGCTCTCCGAGAGATCTCCACCTTTGAAATCGGAGAAAATATGATCGCTCGAGAGGTCGAGTCTATATGGAACGAGCAAAAAAGTAATCTCGAAGCTCAAGGTTACGCTATGAAACAGTATCTCGAGCACATGAAGACGGATGAGGCGGGATATAAAGAGACGACCGTCAAACCTGAAGCAGAACGTCGAGTGAGTGCTGAGATCATCCTCCGCGAGATACGAAACCTCAAAAAAGTAGAGGCAAGCGATACCGAGATCCAGATGGAGATCAACTCCGTCATTGCTCAGTTTCAAAAGCCAGAAGTCGTATCGAGACTTCGAGAAAAGCTCGTACCCGGAGACACTCACTATGAGGATATCAAACTTCGTATTGCGTACCGAAAAGTTGTTGACGCATTTATTATATAGATCATGATCCACTCGTTTCTCAAAAAAATCCTCGGTGATCCTTCGGATAAAAAGCTTAAATCATATACTAAACTTCTCCCAGAATTTCATCGGATAGAAGCAGAAATGAGTGAGAAGTATACTACCCTCGAGTCTGTACAGGCTCGTATTGCCGAGCTTCGAGCTCCAGATGGGAGATTTGATATACGATCTGAGGATTTTAGGACAGAGGTGAACGCTTTTCTTTCTGAGATTCGCTTTGAAGTATTTGCTCTTCATCGTATCGCATGCCGACTCATATCTGGCAAATCTTTCGAGCTCTCGGATGGCAAAAGTATCGTGTGGAATATGATCCCCTACGATGTACAGATCATCGGAGCGATCTCTCTCGTAGATGGAAATATCTCAGAGATGCGTACCGGAGAAGGAAAAACTCTCGTCGCTACGATCGCTGCGACACTCGGAGCTATGGCAGGATTTCCAGTACATATCGTCACAGTAAATGACTACCTCGCCAAACGTGACGCCGCAGAAATGGGTATCATCTATGGAGCACTCGGACTCTCTACGGGAGTGATCACTCATGATATATCTCCTGAGGCGAAACGCACCGAGTACCTCGCCGATGTCGTATATGCTACGAACAATGAGCTGGGATTTGACTATCTGAGAGATAATATGGTGAGCTCCCTCGAGCGACGAGTGATGGGACCCCTTTACTTTGCGATCGTCGACGAAGTCGAC
Organism: bacterium; assembly: GCA_031422145.1. Classification (GTDB taxonomy): domain Bacteria; phylum Patescibacteriota; class Gracilibacteria; order BD1-5; family UBA2023; genus JANOQA01. Next base: position 2,861 of record JANOQA010000008.1, read on the forward strand.
TCTATCCTCGTGGATGAGGCTCGTACCCCCCTCATCATATCAGCTCCGGATAGTGAACCTACGACCAAATATATAAAATTTGCTCAGATCGCCAAGACTCTCAAAAATGAGATCCACTACAAAATCGATGAAAAACAACGAACCGCGTCTCTCACCGAAGGTGGGATCACCGAGCTCGAGCGAATCCTCGGAATAGAAAATATCTATCTCACCGAGCAATACAACGATATCCATCACATCGAAAATGCACTCAAGGCCAACGCCGTCTACGAACGAGACGTCGACTATCTCGTACGATGAGAAGATGCGATGATCATCGATGAACATACGGGACGAGTTCTCTCGGGACGAAGATACTCCGATGGACTCCACCAGGCTATCGAAGCGAAAGAAGGGATCAAGATCCAGCAAGAGTCTCGTACACTCGCTTCGATCACGTTTCAAAACTATTTTCGTCTCTACAAAAAACTCGCTGGTATGACCGGTACGGCCAAGACAGAGGAGGAAGAATTTTACAAGATCTATCGTCTCGAGGTGATCACCATCCCGACCAATCGACCTCTCATTCGTGATGATAAATCTGACCTCCTTTTTAAAAACGAGACCGGGAAATATGCCTATCTCGTCCGACTGATCCGTACACTCCACGAAAAAGGTCAGCCCCTCCTCATAGGTACCGTATCGGTCGCTAAGTCAGAGCTCCTCTCTGGACTCCTCACTAAAGAAGGCATCCCCCATCAGGTCCTCAATGCGAAACAAGATGCGAAAGAAGCAGAAATAATCGCAGGTGCCGGAAAACTCGGAGCTATAACGATCGCTACCAATATGGCCGGTCGAGGAACTGATATAAAGATCGATAGCACGGTCGCTACGCTTTCTGGAGAAGTAGAAGTCGGTGGAGCCAAATATACTCTCGGTGGACTCTATGTCATCGGTACAGAAAAACACGAAACTCGCCGTATCGACAATCAGCTCCGAGGTCGTTCTGGACGACAGTGAGACCCGGGTATGTCACAATTTATGGTCGCCCCGACCGATGATATCATGCGAATATTTGGAGGAGACAAACTCTTTGGGGTATTTAACTCTCCCCTCTTTGCGAGTCTCCCCGATGACGAGCCACTCGACGAATCCAAGATGCTCACCAAACGAATCACCGGAGTACAAAAACAAGTAGAAGGTCGAAACTTTGATGTACGAAAGCACATCCTCGAATACGACGACGTCCTCAATCAACATCGCCTCGTCATGTACGGACGAAGAAACCGTATTCTCGAAAATACGGACATTCATGGTGAGATACTCGCTACTCTGGATCGAGTCAGTGAACGACTAAGTCAGTCGGTAGACCTCCGAGATGATACAGATGGTACAGGAAATGCCATAGGAGAGCTCGTCCAGTCGGTCAATACGCTCGCTGGATCTCAGATATTTAGCGAAGATCAGATCACGGATCTCGAGCCAGAAGGGCTCCATCATAGTATACTTCAGGCTTTGACTTCTGGACTTCAAAGCATAGAAACTCGGATCTCTCCAGAGGATTTTACTCATTTCGAAAAGAGTATTTCTCTCGCGACTATCGACGAATTTTGGATGAATCATATCGATAAGATGGCTCATCTCCGAGAAGAAGTGGCCTTTGAAGGATACGCTCAAAAGCAGCCCCTCGTCATATACAAAGAGCGAGCATACGAGAAATTTGCGGAGCTCATGACCGAGATCGACTACCGAGTCATCCGAAGCCTCCTTTCTGCTCAGAGTTTTACTCCCGTAGCTCCCGTAGAAATACCCGAGCATCTCCTCGTACTCGAGAGATCTCCTGAACCAGAGGTAGAAATACCTACTCTCGATGGGTCTCCGATAGTCTCAGGCGGTCGATGAAGTGATGGTATACGCGTCACTCGAGTATCTGCCGAAGATACCAAAAAGTATGCAGGTACCTGACGAAATGAACTCTGTCCTTGTGGTAGTGGTAAAAAATTTAAACATTGTCATGGAAAATAATATTCCCCCTACTCACGATACAAAGCCATCTCTCTGGGAGAAAATCTGGTCCCTTGGTACGATCTCCTCTCCGAAAATGTCAGCCTCCAAAGAAGCAATACTGTTTCTGCGTGATATTTGTATCATCCTGGCTATTGTCCTTTTTGTAAAAGGATATATCGGATCGCCATTTCGTATCAGTGGAAGCTCTATGGAAACAAGCTACCACAATGGAGAATTTATCATCGTAGATCGTATCTCATATGGAGACTTTCCGTTTTGGAAAGTCGGAAATCCAGCTCGAGGAGACGTGATCGTGATACGTCCGCATACGGATAATGGAAAAGAATACTATATCAAACGTCTCATCGGCCTCCCCGGAGACGAGATCAAGATAGAAAATGGAAATGTATATCTTAAATCCGTCGGTACCGAAGTATTTGTAGAGCTTCAGGAAGGATATCTCTCCCCCGCCAACAAAGGAAAGACCTATCCCGGACGTACGAGTCGAGAATCCACCTTTCGAGTCCCACTCGGACAGTATTTTCTCCTCGGAGATAATAGAAATGGGTCGGCTGACTCTCGAGACTGTTTTTACTCTTGTAATACGGGAGCTACGAGTCACTATATAGATCGAAAAGATATCGTCGGACGACTCTATCTCAGTCTCGGAGTCATCAATCTCCTCGATAAAGCCATCATCTGGCCAACTATAGATATACAGCTCGCCAAAGATATCGGCTTTAGTACCCCTCCTCGGTGGCTGGATACTCCATCTACCTGGTCATATCCCGAGCTCGAAAAGACCAGCTCTCCTCAGTAGTATATGTTTTTCCTCATAGATAAGCCTATCCCTATGACATCGGGTCAAGTGCTCGGCAAGGTCAAACGATCTCTCAATATACGAAAAGCAGGGTTTGTCGGGACGCTCGATCCTCTCGCTACGGGATGCCTCTTGGTAGCCACTGAAAACTCTACGAAGCTCATATCTCTCCTTGAGTGAGGTGATAAAAGCTATACATTTACTTTTGATATCACTCGTACGAGTGACTCCCTCGATCTCGGTACCCCGACTAGGGCTCTCTCTCTATGAGAATACACTCGCCTCCAGGAGGCTTGTACCGAGGAGGGAGTATTGGGAGTACTCGAGTGATTTCGAGGATCGATCACTCAGATCCCTCCGATATATAGTGCGGTCCATCTCGATGGTCAGCGAGCGTATAATCTCGCGAGATGAGGAGCTCGACCAGATATGCCAAGTCGTACCGTGCGAGTCAACTCTCTGGAACTCGTAAAATATAGCTTCCCGTGTATCACGCTCTCGGCCCGCGTCGGGAGTGGGACCTATGTACGCTCTCTCGCTCGAGATATCGGAGCTACCCTCGGAGGACTCGGAGTAGTGACAGAGCTCAGGCGTACACATCTCGAAAATCTCTCCCTCGAAGAGGCGATCTCCCTCGATCAGGTAGAGTCATCAAAATCTATCCCGGAGACTCGTCTCTTTCCTGAAATCGAGTTTTTTGATCTGAGTGAAAATGAGTTTATAAAGGCGAGTCATGGTATGGATATAGCTCGTACGCTCTCGAGAGATATCGGCATAGGACTCTACCAAGGAGTCTCTGTCGGTCTCTTTGATCATCGAGACGGAGTGATATCAGTAAAGAGATTTGGGATATCATAGACTATAACCAGCGACGCTGAAAAGCGATATCTCCTGCCGTGAGGGCTCTCCTATACTGAGCACCTACCTGCCACATGGGTATATACTTTGACCCAAGGAGGATGGAATGCGGGAGTGTCTGAGCAGAAAGATGAGCCAGCAGGAGATCTTCGGCAATTTCTTTTTGGAGATCTTTATAATGATCTCCTTGGATCAGATGGTCCATATCTTGCCAGAAAGGGTGATCGCTATGATGAGCTCGGAGTCAAAGTGGGATAGGAAGTGGATCAGGTGACTGGAGACTCGATACTTGAGTCTCTCTCGGGAAATGATAACTATCGGAAAGATCATCTCCATAAGTAGTATGGAGATGATAGAGATTGTCTAGGAATGGCTCATATATCTCTCTCTTTGACTCAGGATTTCGAAATAGGAGTGGGAGCTTTGAGGTGGAGAGATTTTCGTTGAGAATGATAGTAGGGAGACTCGGGAGGGTAGTATAGAGAGATCGATCCATAGTATTCCCGGTACGAACTTCTCCTATGCTCAGTTTTTGAAGAAGTATATTTGCCCGTTTTGCTACAAGACTTTCTATCTCTATCCCGATAGCAGAGTCTATCTCACTCCCCTGTCGTCTCGCTCGTATCACCCCTGCTACAAGGGGGATCCCACTTCCTGCCCCGAGTTCGAGTATTGAGGCTCTCTTTCTCTGAGGAGCAGGAGCGGTCAATATTTCTTCGATCATATGAGTCGTAGCTGCTGTATCTATGAGCATTGAGAGAGCATAGGTAGCTCATCGACAAGATATTCCTACTACTCCTGTCATAGTGCTATCATCTCCAAGAAGTCTTGACTCGAGGAGATTTGCGGTAGCAGCATGATAGAGGTCTTCAACTTCATCACTCGTGTAGATCTCTATACCAGATTTCTCGAGGAGAAAAGCTACAAAATACTGAGTTACTAGATTTGCTACGCGTACAGGAGTGACCTCGGTACGAGGATCTGAGAGCTCCGAGATCTGAGACTGGAGGGACGTAGGAGTATAGGAGTCAGGGAGGATCATATACTATATATAACCATCATATATATTAAGTCAATGGTATTTGAGCGTATACCTATGGGTTTACTTTCTGCTCTATTATGTGTATCTACATATACTCTACACTCTCAAAAACCCGAGTTCATATACCATGGGTCTCAGTTTCTCTGTGAGAGCCTTGTACGACACTTCAAAATCCTCAAAACTCACCGGTGGAGCGTCACTCGTCTCGTTCCGAGACTTGAGAGCGTTGCGGATCTGATACCAGCCGATATCAGCACGACCGAGTTTGTATTCCTGTCGTACACTATGAGTATCTACCTGGGCAAAATACGCCTGCCAGAGTCATCGTCCAGCCTCCATGACCGCACTCGCCTCGGGAGAGAGTGGCTTGTCTGTGAGATACTGCACCATACAGTCTGACTCAAATCTCTCGGGAGATCCGACCTCTGTCTCGGTAAAGGGGATAAAGTGGTTGACGATCGACCATTTACGATCATTCCACTCGAGGTCATCGGCACTGGCGGTGAGATTGGAGCCATTAAAAAGCATCCAGATGAGACAGTCATTTTTGAACTCCTCGGTCAGCTCTCCGGTCGGCTGGAGGAACTGGTCTCGATCGTTGATCCAGGTGGGTTTGATGAGACGACGTACTGAGAAAACTATGGCAGCTTGCCAGAGGTTTTCGGAAGTGATATAGAAACCGTGTCCTCCACTATATCAAGAAGAGAAAATAGATGTATCATTAGCTTGTTGTAAGTCATTGCTACTAGCACGCATATAACCAATAGCGTCATCTGACCATGTCTTACAACGTAAATCGGTAGTTCTTGTAGCAGGCGATATAGCATTCTTTAGAGGAATAATTTCAGTATTATTAAATTGAGGTCTATAAAACCAATTTGTTAATAATCTATTATTTGGAATATTATAAAACATCTTTTCACCAATCGGTTTAGCATATCTATCTAATATAGATGTTGAAACAACATCAATTGTTGTTGTATCTTTCATTTGTTTCCAAAT
>JANOQA010000009.1:0-3162 GCA_031422145.1 bacterium
GCAAAAGATACCTATCTCCGAGAGAAATTCCCAGGAAGTTTTGAAACGAACGAGATCGTGAGAAAAGAATGAGACAAATCTCTCCTCTGGGCTATAGAGAAGGGGGCTTATGTACGAAAGATCGTCCTCCATCATACCGCCGAAAATAATCTCAAAGACCTCTCAGATGAAGATCTCATGCGATCTATGTACTACTATCATACGATCGTACGTGGATGGGGAGATCTCGGATACAACTACGTCGTAGGACAGAGAGGTACAGTCTACGAAGGTCGAGCGGGTGGTCTCTACGCAGGAGGAGCTCATGCCTCATGGAATAATAGAGAGACCGTCGGAGTGAGTGTCATAGGAAATTTTGATACGACTGATATAAATAAAGACCAAGAAGCTTGACTCGTACAACTCCTCTCTAATCTAGCTCGTACCTATGGGATCCGTACCAAAAATGATCTCACGAGTCATAAAGAATGCGGCTCCAAAGAAGACTGTCTCATGCATGATTTTACTACTTCAGGATTGGTCGGACACCGAGATGTCGGAAACACTTCGTGTCCCGGGAAAAATCTCTACGCTCGCATGGCGAGCTATACAGAGACTCTCGACCGAGAGACAGAGACCTATACCGCTATCAAAAATCCTATCTATCGAGCCGAGACGCTCGACTCTCCTCGTACCCCAAATACTCCAAAACCGAGTCCTCCCCGCTCCGTGACTCATCTCGGACCGACCATTCGCATCAAGCTCTCCCTCCCCGCAGAAACCAAGTCTCTCGAGCTCGAAGTCCTCGAAGGAACTCCCCTCCTCCAGTTTGATGCTACCCGTGGGAGTACTTCTGCTACCAAGATCCAGATACAAAATCGTCTCGGAAAACTCGTCCTCACCCTCGACGGTAAAAAATACCGTGGTCGAGTGATCGGACTCGCGGGAGATCTCGTACGAGTGAATACCTGGTCTCGAAAGCCAAGCTGGGATACGAGCTGACTCTTCAATGACAATGTATTTCGTGGAAAACTCGAAGCCCGTCTCGAGGATGGAAAGATCATTCTCATAAATGAGCTCCCGATGGAGCAGTACCTAAAATGACTTGCCGAGATCTCCAACGGAGAAAATAGCGAAAAAGCAAAGACCATCCTCGTCGCCGCTCGCACCTATGCCACGTACTATCTCGGGAAAGATCGGAAGTTTCCTGGGAAGCCCTACGACGGCTCCGACGACCCAGATGTATTTCAAAAATATCTCGGATACGGATATGAAAAACGTTCGCCGAGTACGGTCAACTATCTCCGAGAAACTGAAGGAGAGCTCATTCGGTCAAATGGAGAAGTAGTAAAACCCTGGTATTTTAACCAATCTACCGGACGTACACTCTCGGCCCTCGAATATTGCGAAGGACGGAAATCTCGTGGAGAACTCCCCGCCACCGCTGTCTGTAAAGATATCCCCTATCTCCAGTCCGTAGCGGACCCCGGGAGTGAATGACTCGAGCGAAAGTGACACGGAGTCGGGATCTCTGGAGCTGGAGCGAGCTACTTTGCCAGAGTAAAAGGCTGGAACTACAAACAAATCATCGAATACTACTTGACGGGAGTGAAGGTGGAGAAACGATAGCGATCATTCTTTAGTGTAGACGGGTCAGTATTTTTAAAAAAGCATCAGAGACGAATACTTTATTCCTTTCTGACTTAAAACTACTGAGGATTCATGATTTTTCTAAAAGATTTAAATAGCTTGAGGCTGTATTTCTATGTATTCAAAGAGCTTTCTGAAGTCCATCAATAGAATAAAATGGTCTAACAAATAAGAAATCTAAGAGTTCTTTGCTATAAATTTTAGTAGTGAGAGGCGATCACTTTATGGATTTAGATGTTTGCAACATAAGTATTTGAATACTTGAGATACTTATCTGAGTAAACATCGCTTGTATACCTATCCCCGTGATAAGCCACAAAATATATTCTTTAAGGCTTTCTTGATCTTTCTTTTCATCAAGTCTGTGAAAAAATTCATAGTACTCTTTCTTATGACGAGAAATATACGCACTCAAAAAAAGAATGGGGAGATCAAGTTTTTCATGAAGTACCAAGAATAATACCATCAGAATTCTACCCGTACGACCATTTCCATCTCCAAAAGGATGAATAGCTTCGAATTGATAGTGAAGTATCGGGAGTTTGAGAAGCGGATCAATCTCTTGCTCTTCATTAAAATGATTAAAGTAATCATCTAAATTATGAAGTAGTTTACGAATGAGATCTATTCCTTGTGGGGGAGTATATATCACCTCTCCAAAGGAGTTTTTAATCACTTTATTTGGGGAAGAAATAATTCCTTGAGTATTTTCCAGAAGGATGTTATTCATCTTCTCATAATCATTCATCGCCAAAAATTTCCTTTCTTTAATACGGGAAAATCAGTATTGAAGAGCGTCTCGATAATAAATCGTTTCTTTATCAGCCTGTTTCCATTTTCTCTTATCTGTTTCAAGTTCTGCGATAAAAACATCTTCTATGGTAGTATGTATCCCCTCTATTTCATTACTCTCGACTCACTCTCGAATCGAGAGAAAATCGAGAAGTACTTTCTGATTTGGGATTTGCTTTGCTCGTTCGTTGAGTTTCGTAAGTTCTACATTGGTCTTACTGAGTTGAATCAAGATATCTGGGTCACGGAAATCAAAATCTAAAGGAAGGGCTTCAAGATTATTATTGGGAAGCTTAGGATCGTAAGACATACACACTTTTTTACATAAATTGTGTATATACTACTAATATGTACAGAATAACCAAATATTTTGTGTATATCTATCCTTCTCTCCCAAAAAGCACTCCGATGACGAGCATCCCGAGAGCAAGGAGGAAAAATCCATTCGCAAATCCGTACGCTCCATTGAAAAGATCGAGACTAAACATGAGGACGACATTTACTACCGATACTCCGATCCCATACAGGACTCCTCCGAGTGTCTGGATGCGAAGGGTTGCGAGTCGTCGATAAAATACTCCTTCGATCGCACTTACGCTACACGCAAATATGATACCGATAGCGAGAGCTATCCCATAGAGTGGAGCGACAAACTGACTCGACTCAAGCCATCGAATAGAGAAAGGAAGCGTAATAAAGAGAGTAATCAAGAGAGCTATAGAGCCGAGATTGGTGATCTGG
>JANOQA010000010.1:0-3141 GCA_031422145.1 bacterium
AATGGTGTAGTATCGGCTACATTGCCGACTTCCAATCTTTGCTCTGTTGGTGACGTTATTTGACCAAATGACTGAAGTGATAGGTGGACTTGGACCTGTGCTGGTGGAAAGAGTATGGTGGGTTGTATTTCTATGAAGCCCGCATTAATACCTGGCACATGGAATCTAACTTGAACAAGATCTGTACCGATTTCCTCACCAGGATGGGGTGCTTGTACGGCTCAGGTATCGACTGTATTTAATACTGGTTGTGGATTTGTCGCCAACTGTGCTCCAGTATGAGCAACTCAATCCTTCAATAATGGTACTGGAACTGAATCAATTTATACCTGTCAGTAGAAATACTTACGTGTAAAAATAAAATTTATAAAAACTTCGATATGAATAATAAGAATCTTACTCAAATAATCCTCGTCACTACTTCAGTGCTCTTTCTCCTTACCTCTTGTGGAGCCTCTCCCAAACAAGAGGCTATGACTCAGTCAGGAGCTCCCGCTCCGATAGTAGTCCAAGCTCCGGACAAGACGATCGATGCGGTCAACTCCAAGATCCAAGAGGATCCGTTCTTTCGGTCATGTATCACTCAGACGGTCCAGACTTGTGAGATCCAGAGTGTCTTGCAAAAGTCAGACCTCAAAGATGTGAGTCTCTGTGATCAGATGAGTAGCGAGGCCAATAAATCGGTCTGTCGTACGACGATCCTTTCTCGAGAAGCCGCTGATAAAAAAGACGAGTCCAAATGTGAGTCTCTCACCGACGGTAAAAAAGGCTGTATCTCGGGAGTACGTATGGCAAAAGCTGTATCTGGATGAGACAAAAAAGCCTGTGAGTCTCTCATTACAGAAGTCAAAAATCCAGTCAATGGTCAGACGTTTACTCTAACCCAAGAATTTGATATCTGTGAACTCCAGGTAGTCCAGGCTCAGGCAAAATCAGCCGTAGATGTCAATCTCTGTGATGGACTCAAGAATAAAAACAATATCCCTAACTGTCGGCAGTGACTTCAGATGAAATTTGCGAGTCAAGCTCCCGCTCAGAAATAATCTCTGTAAAAATGCCTGATTTTGAATATCAGGCATTTTTATTTTTTAAAAAAAGAGTACACTCACATGTCATATTTTATATTGTCTCATGTTCAAACTTCACTCTAAATACCGCCCCACCGGAGATCAGCCAAAAGCGATCGAGGGACTTCTCGGATCTCTCGCCAAAGGCCACAAATACCAAACCCTTCTCGGAGTTACGGGATCTGGGAAGACCTTTACGATGGCCAATATCATCGAAAAACTCCAGCGTCCGACTCTCGTGATCGCCCACAACAAGACCCTCACGGCTCAGCTGGCTCAGGAATTTAAAGAATTTTTCCCAGACAATGCGGTCCACTATTTTGTGAGTTATTACGACTATTATCAGCCCGAGGCATTCGTCGTAAAGTCGGGAACGTACATAGAAAAAGAAGCCACGATCAACGAAGAAATAGATCGACTTCGACATGCTGCGACAGAGAGTCTCCTCTCTCGTCGTGACGTGATCATCGTAGCCTCCGTATCTTGTATCTATGGTATCGGGGAGGCGTCGGACTATAGAGATCAGACGATCGGATTTTCCGTAGGAGAAGTGATCGCCATGGAAGACCTCATCGAGCGACTCGTACGACTCCAGTTTCGACGATCTACTACGGACTTTAAACCGGGAATGTTTCGAGTGATGGGGGATATATTCGAGATATTTCCGTCGTCACAGGAGCACATACTTGTACTCGATTTCTTTGGGAACACCCTCGAAGGGATGTTTTGGAAAGAATCCCTTACGAATGAGCGGATCGAGATCGTAGAGAGTGCGACGGTATTTCCAGCGAAGCACTTCATCACTTCTCCGGATGTGATCACCGAGATCACCCCCCTCATCCGGGCGGAGCTCGAAGAGCGGATCCGATATTTTAAAGACGCGGGAAAACTCCTCGAAGCCGAGCGTATCCAGATGAAGACGGAGTACGATCTCGAGATGCTTCAGGAGGTCGGCTACGTAAATGGGATCGAGAACTACTCGATGTACCTCTCTCGTCGCCCTCCGGGCTCCTCGCCTGCGACGCTCATTGATTTCTTCCCAGAGGACGCTATCACCTTTATCGATGAGTCACATATCACGATCCCTCAGGTAGGGGGTATGTATGCGGGAGATCGATCGAGAAAAGAAAATCTCGTGAGCTATGGATTTCGTCTCCCATCCGCTCTCGAAAATCGACCTTTAAAGTTTGAAGAATTTGAAAAAAAGATCCGCCAGACGGTCTTTGTCTCCGCCACTCCCTCCAAATTTGAAGCGGCCAATGCGAGTGAGGTCCATGAGCAGATCATCCGACCTACGGGACTCCTCGATCCAGAAGTCACGATCGAGGATATGGAGTATATGGTCGACTCGCTCATGCGAGAGATACAGGCGGCGAAGTCTCGTGGAGAGCGAGCTCTCGTGACGACCCTCACCAAAAAGTCTTCCGAGGAACTCGCCGAGTATCGCGCTGGAAATGGGATCAAAGTAAAATACCTCCACTCTGAGATCGAGACGATCGAACGCCTCGAGATACTCCGAGATCTGCGTATGGGGACGATAGAAGTCATCGTCGGAGTCAATCTCCTACGAGAAGGGCTCGATCTCCCCGAGGTATCATTTATCGGGATACTGGACGCTGAAAAGATCGGATTCCTCCGTTCGACGAGTGCCCTCCTCCAGATCATTGGACGTGCCGCTCGAAACGTCAACGGACACGTCATCATGTATAGTAACAAGAAAAATCAATCCACCGCCATGGTAGAGGCGATCGAGATCACCTATGGACGAAGAGCGATCCAACATGCCTACAATCTCGAGCATGGTATCACTCCAGCCACGATCATCTCGTCGATCAAAGAGATCGGTCTCAAAGGAAAAAAAGATACTCCCGACTTTGAAGAGCTCTCCTACGAAAAGAAGGAGACTATGATCAAACGTCTCGAGTTTGAGATGGATATCGCATCCGCTAATCTCGAGTTCGAAAAAGCAGCTGAGCTGAGAGATAGTTTAGTAGAGCTCAGAAGAAAAGTCCGAAAGTAACTATCTCCCGACGACTCGCTCGATCAGATAGAGTGCTTCTCCGAGTTTGATCCG
>JANOQA010000011.1:0-7854 GCA_031422145.1 bacterium
GGAGGAAGAGATCCCAAAGAATCTACGGGATACACCTATCTCCGGTTTAAAGACAAGAAGAGTGTCCAGCTCCTCGCTCTCTTTGAAAATGAAGGATGGGAAGCACGACTCGCGATGGAAGATCTCCCCGGAGTCGGAATACCAAATGTCTACGCGGCTGACTATACGGATAGATATCCGGTCACCAGTGGAAAGAAGCTGGGAGTTTTTATAGAGTGTACAACTAAGACTCCTCTCAATGAATCAACTACCTATACTTCCTCTGGTATAAATATCCCGGTACTCGCTACCGGAAGTGGAGTCTGTGTAGTAGGGAATACTGAGACCAATCTCACCGAGACTCTCTCAGCTACGGGAGTACTGGCTCGAGTATTGAGTCCTGCAAGTATGGTGGTGGCCGGAAATGGACCAAAGGGTACTTCAGCATCTGACTCAGATATCTCCTGTAAAGCTCTTAAGACTAACGGAGTATCTACTGATGGACTCTATTGGATAAAGCCTACGAGTGATCCCGCCTTTCAGGCCTACTGTGATATGACTACAGACGGAGGAGGGTGGACCAAGATGATGCACGCCAATATGCCAGATGTATTTAGCTCTGGCTGGGAAAGTGTAGGATCCCCTACTGGACTGGGACTCTACTCTATACTTGGTCAACGCTCAGGGTTTATACGAGATGGAAAATACGAGTTTCGCCTACAAATAGGTCGCTCGGGAGATACTACTATTCCCTCAAATAGGAGTAATTATACGATATGGAAACAACCTCACGATGCATTTACTCAGAGAACGGATGGGGTCGGATATGAATTTATTGGAGGGGAGGAGTCTCCTGGATCGGGTGGATTTAATGGACTGTACGGTGGGTATAATATTTGGGCCGTTACTGCTGATGCTGACACGGGTGATATTACGAATAATGCTAATATGTATTTTGTTCCACTTGCTCAGTACTCTGGAGGAGGGGCAGCATGAAGATACTTAGATGGCTATGCTGGTGGAGGAGGGTTCCACGCTTGGCAAATTATCTGGCTCCGATAAAACCGAGACGGTTGACTTAAGAAGGATTACTTACTTATATGAACATGTACTACTACCTCGCTCCCAAACCTCTCGGATACCTCGTATATGGGCTTGATTCATTAGGCCTCATTCAAACTATTACTTTCACTGATATTCTCCCGAGCGAGGCACTCCCAGCACTCGCTCCATTTAGTACCGCGTTTGACTCGTATTTTAAGGACCAAGTATCATTCCCGATAAGCCTCCTGACTCAAGACCTCGGAGGGACAGAATTTCAACGAGCTATATGGCAAGTGATTTCCGAGATCCCATTTGGAGAAACGATCACGTATAGTGAACTTGCTCTTCGAGCTGATAAACCAGGAGCTGCCCGAGCTGCCGGGACTGCCTGCGGTAAAAATCCAGTCGCTCTCGTGATCCCCTGTCATCGAGTCGTACGAACGAGTGGAGAGGACTATGGATATTCTTGGGGGATTGCCCGAAAAAAATGGCTTCTCGAGTTTGAATGAGTAAAGATCTAGTAAGGCTCAATCTTAGGATTTTATCTTCATCTCACCGCTCACTTTATTTATGAGTTTTCCAGCCGTGAGTCGAAATACAAATCCATCAGGAAGTACATACTCATGGGTCGTATGATGGGGGCGTACTTTGTGCACCAGGGAGTATCCGAGAGATTCCATACGTCTGACGTATTCGATATAGGGGAGTCACTGGGTCCAGGTTTCTATGTGATCAAACTTGTTCGTTTGAGGAGTTTTTTCAGATCCTATCGGATACTGATCACAGAGCTCGATAGTATCGATGAGTCCCGCTTGGGTCACGAGAGGCTCGATGAGCCGAGCAATAGTGATACGACGACCGGAGATATATGACTGAAATATGTAATTGCTCACCGTACTAGCTTCTAGGATCGCTCGAACTTTTTCGTATACATTTGCATGGTTGCAGGTATAGGCGATATGATCCGGTCGAAGGTAGGGGGTAATGAGCTTTTTTCATTCATCTTTTTCTCGTATTTTCATATCGGAGAGATGCCGATCATACGAGCTGATAGCTGTCTGAGCTTCTGAGAGGAATTTACTAAAGGAATCAATCATATTTCTGAGATTATACTACTACAGTAGACAGGATTACGATATCTTCTACGGGCCGATCATTTCGATCGACTCGAGTCGCATCGATCTTTTTTATGATATCCATACCGGATACCACTTTTCCAAATACGGAGTGTTTTTTATCGAGGTAGTAGGTCTCGGGAGCGGTCACTATGAAAAACTGTGAGCCATTGGTATTTCGACCGGCATTTGCCATAGAGATCACTCCTCGGTCATGGCGTAAAGTAGGATGAAATTCATCTTCAAACTGAGTATTCCAGATACTTGCCCCTCCTCGACCAGTCCCCGTAGGATCCCCTCATTGGATCATGAAGTTTGAGATCACTCGGTGAAAGATCACTCCATCGTAGTATCCATTTTTACAGTGAGTGACGAAATTTTCTGTGGTCTTTGGGGTGAGATCCGAGAGCTCGAGCTCTATGGTGCCGAGACTCGTGATAAGTTGTACTTTTTGTGACATGAGAAATATGTATAAATAAAGAAAATGAGTCTATTGTCTGAAGCTCAGATGTAAAGTCTTAAAATGGCTTTTGTCCTCCATAATTTCCAGGTGGATCATAGCGACATACCCATACTTCAGCTACTCCTCCATGCGGGAGGGGGCACTGTGACTTGGCACATCCGAGGTGACTCGTGCCTCGCCAGATGATCTGAGTATAGTGTCCACAGACTTTTCCTTCGGCGCAGGAGTTGGTATCATAGATATAGTCACCCGATTCATCGAGCCAGGATTTCGTGACATCTCGAGGAGAGGTCTTCATACGAGGATCACTACTCCAGGATCCGTAGAGATTTTCTCCGTAGCCGTTTCGTTCACTATGACTTGCGTGTCGGAGATTACAGGACTCAGAGGCGAGAGTATTCGCCCAGCTATCTGCGGTCTTGGCGAGAGAGGTGGACCATTTAAGACTCGGAAGTCCCACCAGGTGACGTGCTTGGTTGTGACTGGAGAGGATAGACTGTCTCTCTGGTCGAGAAAGAGCCTGGGCTAGCACGTCGAAAGTACCGATACACGATACCGCGATACATACGATGAAAGAGAAAAAACGGAGCATATTTAGCGAGGGATATCTATCATATTTTCGAGTCGAAATACTCCACCAATCGACTCTCGACTAATGACTCCAAAATACTCTCGAGTATTTCCGCCGACATCTATCTGGATCATTTTATACTTTTTATAGTATCTTCCTCGTACCGTTCATTCTTGGAGAACGGATATATGATTGGTGAGGTCAGGACGTACCAATGAGTTTCTAGATCGAAATTCTCCGACTCTCAAGACAGCGACTTGATTGATGAGAAATTCACCATCTGTCCGTATGTCATGAGCAGGATTGTAGGTACTTCCACCTACGAGTCCTCCGATCGCCGCACATCCGATAGATACGATATAGTTTGCTCCACCGACTCGGCAGATCACAAATCCAGCGAGTCCTCCGACGGCGATCCGAGTATTTTTACCCTCAGGAAGTGTCTCTCCTCCACGATACGTAGGGTAGTGAGCTGGCTCTACCGTAGTCACTCCTCGTCCGACTCCGATACGTACCTCACTCGACTGGCCATGGCGACTCCCACTACTCGTAGCACTACATCCAGCCAGGAGAGCGAGTCCAGCAAAGCTCGTCGTGGTAATGAGACGAGATAGACGAGAAAGAGGAGGAGCTCCTATTTCTCGTAGAGAGATAGTATCAGAGGGAGATCAGAGACGTTGCATAAGATGAAAAATGGATACCTATCCATCCTATTTCAGATTTTTATTTGTCAAATAGTATTTTATGGGTAAAAAATATCTATGACTGCAAAAATTATAGCGATCCCAGGAGTTACTGAGAGATTCCAGCTCAATACAGCCCGATCTCAGGATCTGGCGGATCTGGAGGTACAGCTCCAGAAAGTAGCGACACAAATCCAGCGTATTCACGAGGAGTGACTCGAGGCTTTTTCCCTCCCGGAGAGCTATCGTATCTCGACACTCCATATCCTCTCTCTGAGAGAACAAACTATGAGTGGCGGAGTAGATAAAGTAGCATTTGAGGCGATAGAGTATATCGCGGGAGCGGTCTATATAGCCTTTGACAGGATACACTCCGTAACACGAGAAACCTCGAGAAAAGAAATCTCGTATGAAGAACAGGTGACCGTAGCTATCCAGGGATTTCTCCTCCTTCCTTCCAGTGAGGCAAATCACGACTTCCGAAATATGTGTCTCACACAGGCACAGCGATGACTCGAGTTACTCAGTCGGGATCCATTTTATATGGAGAATTTCCCATGAGTCTTTTCTCTTCTCGCTCAACGAAGTTTGCAATGGCTGCCGCATCTTCGACAAGAGCTCCAGGATATCTATATTCCTGAGACACACCTCAGGCGAGTGAAATAGGTATGATCTATTTTCTCCCACGAAACGCATTGAGGAGCGTGATCTCGTCCGCATACTCGATAAATCCAGCATTTGGGAGTCCTTTGGAGAGACGAGTGATGCGTATATTCTTGTCGGGGATATACTGCTCGATATAGAGGCAGGTTGCCTCTCCTTCGATATTTGGATTGAGAGCGAGGATGAGCTCTTCGATAGACTCTTCTCGTATGCGAGCAAAGAGCTCTTTGATACGGATATCTTCGGGACTCTTTCCTTGGAGAGGCGAGACAACACCGCCGAGTACATGGTATCGTCCATGATGTACCCCGAGACGCTCGAGAGAGACGAGATCGAGATAATCTTCTACGACACACAGAGTACGAGTCTTCCTCTGTTCATCTCGACAGATATGACACTCGGTGTGGTGTCGGTCCGTCAGAGATCCACAGGTGGTACATTCGTGTACTTCTTTTTGGAGAGTCTCGAGCGTACGAGAGAGTTTTTCTACGTAGGAGGGATTGGATTTGAGGAGGAAAAAAGCCAGTTTCGTAGCGGTCTTTTCGCCGATACCCGGGAGAAAGGCGATGAGCTCAGTGAGTTCACGAAGGATATCAGGCATGTTATTTTTTGAGGCGGTATCCGCTAAACTGGATAAGTTTGAGGACTCCGTATGCCGCTACTATGACTATGTATCCCCACTCGATCTTTTCTTTGATGAGGCCGAGAGCTACGACGTGTATGAGTACGAGGATTACGACGAGATATACTATCTTATGAAGTTTCTTCCACCACTTCCCAAGGAGCTTCATGGAGTATATATTGGAAGTCAGAGTGAGTATCATCGTGAGTAAAAATGCCCAAAATCCAGCAGCGAGCCAGAGTTGAAAGGTCTGACTGAGGGTATCGAGGTATTCCCAGTTGTCTCGTAGAAAAAGAACATAGTGTACGATCACGAGCATTCCCATGATGATCCCGAGCTCTTTCCGAAATGGCATCAAAAGACTCAGTATTCTCCACTGAGTGATCTGAGTAAGGGGACTGAGAAACAGGATGATCATGAGTACTATAAAAGCAACCCCTCCACTTTCTTTTTGGAGCTTGATCTGAGCGAGTTCTGGATATCGAGCAATAATTTCTGGAAAAAGGACTCCTCCTAGGATCACCCAAGCTATGACGAGCAAGACAAATGATATACGAGATCGATGGTTCTTGAGACCATTTTCTATATGCGAAAGGAGAGTCATAGTCTACTTTTTATAGGTAAAGATACCCTCTTTTAGGACGATATATTCGGGAGTTTCGATCTGCTCCATGCTTCGTACATAGGGAGCGTTTGTGAGATTAGAGAGAGATTCAGCCTCGGCTATTTTTATATTGAGGAGATTTTCTTCGAATATGGCATTTTTTCGAGCGATCTCGAGCGTTCGGACGTTGTACCCTTTGGTAGCATTTACATTGAGTACAAATACATAGTAGATACCGAGTACTCCGATGAGGCCGAGAGCGAGGATATACGTCTCTCGAAAGGAGAGTCGGTAGTTTTCTCGGGTGGTCTTTCGGAGTGAAAAAAATGGGAGATTTCCTTTTTTCATGACGAGAAGGTTGGCGTTCATGGTCTTTGGATTTAGTTTTTCTGGAGAATGCGAAGCTTGGCAGATCTGGATCGAGGATTTTGATGTATTTCTAGATCAGAGGGTTCGATCGGTTTTTTGGTAACTTTCTTTAGGATTGCGGGGGAGAGGATACGTCCGGTGAGTGGATCGGTCTTGGGTCGCTCGTAGGATTTGCAGATTTCTTTGACGAGGCGGTCTTCGATAGAATGAAAGGTGATAACACAGAGCCTTCCGCCAGAGTTGAGGAGCGATATCGCCGCATGAAGAGATCGTTCGACGTGTCAGAGCTCGTCATTGGTTTCAATACGAAGAGCTTGGAATACTCGAAGAGGAGATTTTGGATCAAAACTTGCCGCTTCGATCACTTTTTGTAGATCATCCGTCCTCTCAAATAGAGTGATCTTCCGACGTTCGACGACCGCTTTGGCGATGAAGTAGCTCTTTGGTTCGTCGGCCCATTTGGTACATATATCTCGGAGGGACTCTTCGCTATAGGTATTTACTATGTCAGCGGCCGTAGATCCATCATTTTTTCGGTCAAATCGCATATCCAGTGGACCATCTTCTCGGAGACTAAACCCTCGATCTGCTTGGTCGTAGTGGACGCTCGATACTCCGAGATCATAGAGTATCCCATCTAATGTATCTTTTCCAGAGATCTTAAGTGCTTCTTCGATACGCTCAAATGATCCAGTAAAGGGAGAAAATCTATCAACAAACGAGGTATTTTTAATAGAGTCGTAGGCCTGAAAGAGATTTTCTCAGTCTCGATCGATACCTATGAGAAGATCTTTTGGATCCATTCGAGAGAGTATTTCACGGCTATGACCTCCGAGTCCGAGAGTGGCATCTATGTACGTCTTCCCAGGATCTCCGAGACTCTCACCCGAGAGCAAGGCGGCTACGGCTTCTTCGAGTAATACGCTCACGTGGAGTGTATTTGACACGGTGTATTTGTTAAAAAGTGTGCAATTCTTGAAGAAAAGTTACCTTCTTCTCTCTTCAACTTAATAATTTCCCCCCCCCTGTCAACTCTTTTCTGATGAGAAAAGAAGCATATATATAATACGGAAAGAAGAAGAGTATTATTTTTTAGAAATGTTTTTAACATTCTTGTTTTATTTTTGTGCAAAACTCCCACTTTTTTGTGAATATCTCTCATATTCCTCGTTGCTTTCTCTTCTATTTTTTCTATAATCTGCGTGATTATGTGATTTTCTAAAAAGAAGCTTACGCCTTCCTCTACATCTGCGAGTACTTCATTTACTAATGTTCGTGATACGTATTTTTCTATAAAGAAAAAAAATGCGAGATTCTCTACCGTGTATATCATACTCGCGAGTATATTTGTAGGAGTGCTCGGACTCGGACTTATGATGCGGTTTTCTAATTTTGAGGTCAGTCTTCCGATCCCGACGTTTATTACGGACTATATTCCATTTGTAAAAAGTGAGGCAGGACCCGACAAGATAAATATTCTCCTGACCGGAGTAGGGGGAGGAGGGCACGAAGGTCCAGAGCTCACCGATACGGTGATCCTTGCCTCTGTGCAGTATCGTACCAACTCTGTCACTCTCCTCTCTCTCCCTCGGCAGGAGTCGAGTTTCGCAGAGATCGCTGGTATACCTCGTTGATCTTGCCTCGGACTCATCGAGATCCGATCTCTACAAAGAGATCCCGAGGGAGAGAAAGTAAAGTAACTACTGGGTCTTGTACTGTACCGATGCTAAGATCAGGGTGT
>JANOQA010000012.1:0-2740 GCA_031422145.1 bacterium
CAGTTCTCAGAGATCTCGAAAATATATAACTTCCTCCTCCTCTGTATGGGTATACTCTTGAAATAATACATTCTTAAGCTCTTCATATGCAATATACTCAAGCCATCGAGTCATTTATCACCTATCTGCGAGTTCATCGCAATGCGAGTCCAAAGACGGTCGAACAATATGAGCTTCATCTTTGGAAGTTTCTCGACTTTGTAGATCCAAAAACCACTCGATCTCTGGATCTTACTTTGACACATCAGGAGATTTTCCTCGGGACTACTCCCCTTCGCACAAAAAATACAGAAGATATCGAGCTACGACCCCAGAAAACAGCTCTCAAAATGTTTCTCCGATCTCAGTGTCGGATCGATACCGAACATATCAGTATCGATGATTTAAATGAGTTTCGGTTCTTTTTGACTGAAAAAGGTCTTTCGATCAAGTCCGCCAATGCGTATATGATCACTTTTCGGACATTTTATAAATTTCTCAAAAAGAAGTGACTCCCAGGACTTGATCCGACGATGATCGATCTCATCAAAGAAAAGGATCGCCAGGTAGCATTTTTGACAGTCGAAGAAACAGAAACCCTCTTTGGGAGTATCGGTGAAGTGACTATCCAAGATATCCGAGATCGGGCGATCCTTGAGTGTATCTACTCGACGGGACTGCGTATCTCCGAGCTGACGAGTCTGGATCGTACGAGTATCAATCTCGAAAATCTCGAATTTGTCGTACGAGGAAAAGGATCTAAGGTACGGATCGTCTATCTCACCGAACGATCGGCGATGTATATCCAGAGATATCTCGAGGCGAGGAATGATGGATTTACTCCGCTTTTTATACGTCACAACTACGACGCAGAAAATGCAGATCGTATGACTCAGCTGGATGGATCAGATATGCGACTCACTCGACACTTTATCACCACTATGATCGGAAATAGAGCTCTCAAGTCTGGCATACTCAAGCCTGTCTCGGCTCATACTCTCCGACATAGCTTTGCGACGACCCTCCTCGAAAACGGAGCCGATATACGATCTATACAGGAGCTCCTCGGACACTCATCTATCACGACTACTCAGGTTTATACGCATGTGACGAATCCGAGACTCAAAGAGGTGCATCGGAAGTTTCATGGGTAGAATCTTCTTATTTATGGTCTCGGACGTGGTGTTTCTTCGGGTGGAATTTTTACTTCAGAGACTCGATCGATCATTTCCTTTATAAAGTCATAAAAATCTCGCTGGTCTTTGTGAAGATCTTCTATATCAATACGACTGAGGGTTTGTTTAACAAAATCAAGAGCGTTGATATCTTTATACTTTGGATCCATCAGAAGCTCATGGAGGGATAAGTTTCCATATACTCATAGTATAGCAAATGGTAATATACTCGGGAGAAGCGAAGCTCCAGAAGAATTTTGGAGAGTCTTCATGTATGCTAGAGACTTTGTAATAGCCATATAGAGTACATGGATTCGAATCAACTGAGTATTAGATACCCAAACGTTCTTATCCGGATATAGAGATTTCTGGTATACTTCCCATATATCTATAAAAGAAGAAGGCACAGTCGCTACATACTCTGCTATATGGCTATTCTTACGGAGTTGAAGAGCATTATTTTTTGCAGGAAAAGCCAAATAGGAAAGTATTTGAATAGTCTGTATATCGGGAATTTTAGTTTCCAAGCCCTTAGGAAGATCTAATCGTCTCCCTCACTCACTCGTAATCGTCATATTTCACCAACCTCCCAATGCGAGTCGAGTATCTATATATATTACATGTGCCCAAGTAGCTCCATGGGTAATCGGTGTATGATTTGCATCCCAAGCATGATCTATCCCATCTGGGTTTTGTACATGATCTTTTCTTTTAGGAGTGGCATGTGGATACTGCTGAGAGTCTGGTGCTACTCAATGATCTGGCATCACTCCATTCTCTGGAACGATCCGAGAAAGGTCAGCTTTTACTGCGATTTGCTCAGCAGCAGCTCCAGAGACAGCTCTGGATAGGAGAGCAGTGAGCATCTTTTGAAATGAAGCATCTTCCTCTGGAGAAGGAGGTATTGGGCTATTTGGACTCATATCTGTATTCTAACAAATACCACCATTTCCTGTCAAATATCTATACCGATATAAAACACCCCGCCCCCTCATCACGGATGACGGAAATACAGTCTTGATAGAGCTGGATATATCCGAGTTCTTTGGCGAGGGATCGCAGACGGTTGATCCCTGATATATATCGGAGTTCTACGAGTGTACCGAGCTTTGCACGATCGATATCCTCACTAAAACGGGCGAGGAATTTACGTATGAGGTAGGCATCTGGTCCACCACCTCATTTTTGTACGAGGAGACTATCGAGGAGAGCTGCTTCTCGAGAGAGGATTTTATAGTTTATATTTCCTATCAAAATACTCTCTGAGAAACGTCGCAGAGTCGGGAAAAAGTTCTTGCCTCCAGAGCGGGTAGCACTTGGTTTAAATTCTATGATATGTTTTGTAGATATACATACGGTTTTTCGTACATCTCTTGTATAGATAATAAGTGTAGATGGAGTAGACATATCCTGGAGGAGAATCTCGAGTGATTTTACTCCACCAATCACGTACTCACTACGAACCTCACTTTGTATATAGGCTCGAACTATCGACCAGTAGTGTGACTCTATAAGTTCAGATACAGATCTCTTGGATAGCTCATTCTGAAAGAGATAGAGTCCATTTCGTAGAGGGATAATATATC
>JANOQA010000013.1:0-2697 GCA_031422145.1 bacterium
CCGTCGAGGAAATATTTGAGCGAGAGGAGTGGTGACATGATAGCGATCATCCAGAGGTGTACGGCTCGCATAAAGAGAGAAAATACAAGAGCAAGGGAGAGAAGTACAAATATAAAAAAGAAGATAATTGCAATCATTAGATTAACCCCCATGCTCAATATGGAAGATATGGATTTAAAATTTACCCCGTCTATATTTTTAAGTTGATCTACTTTAAATACTCCATAGGCATAGTAGCTCAAAATACCGAAAGGACTCTCGGATTTAAGAAAATTCTGCAGGGTGATATCTTTTTTCCATGTACTCTCATCACCACAATCAATCAGTTTTTTCTTTTCTGTGACGGAGGCATTGAAGTTTATTGTACAATTACTAGGCATGGAAAATGGTAGAGCCATGGACGTATTATTTACTGGGGCTAGATCACCGGCAAGTTGAATTACTGAGGCAGTAAGTATTGAGGCTACGGAAACTATAGCACTCACAAAGAACCAGGTAAATGGTACTGAGATAACCCCTATGATGAGTTTTGGAAGCTTGGATTTTATCGCAAAGCTATTTTTCTCACCTCCAAATATATTCGTAAAGGCTATCGCTACGAGGAGAAAGGCAAATATGACATAGACCATATTGGATACGAGTACCCACATGCTATGTAAAATAGGCCGAAGTCCGAGAACTTCACCAAATGCCCAGTCAGGACTAATGAGCCATCCTGCAAGGATAAGGAGTGGACTCAGAAGTAAGAAAAACACACTAATGATACTGTTGAGGGTATCGGTACCAGGAGTTGTAGTTTTATTTTCAGCACTACCTCCACCCTCATCAATTTTATTTCAATCAATAGGACCAGCTGCCCGTACCCCCTCCCCCACACTCACCTGCACCATTACTTCTCCACTATCAGATATATCACTCGGACCTACCAAAGATACTCCCGAGACAGTAAATACCGAGAGAGCGATAGTGACGAGGAGACTTGGACGCACGAGCGAACCAAATAGGCGAGAAAGGAGAGACATAGATCGAGGGGTTTCCACCATTAGACCATATGTTCTCGGGTGGTGCAACTCTCGGAGGTGGTTTTTATTGACGAATGAAGTATTAAATTTATATATTCTCCTCCTGAGATACAAAAACTTCAATATAAAAAAGAGCTACTTATAAAATAGCTCTCATTTACAGATATTTCCTACTTCACGGGGTCGGATTCATTTCGTAGCAGCTCGAGTTTTTTCATGAACTCATTTCCAGAGTCAGGGAGGACGACCGTCACATTTTTGATGAGGGCTTCTCTATTTGCCGTGACGGTATCGAGAAGTTTACGGTTATACGCATTAAGAGACTGATAGGTTGCGGAGAATTTGTCGAGAAAGACGAGGTACGACTTAGCGGAGACTTCTTTGTTTTTCTCAGAGATGTACTCGTCGAGGGCAGATTGAACTCACTCGGCGTCAAATTTTTTGTAGGCTTCGGAAAGTTTTTCTTTCTGGGTGGCAACCCGAGCGGTAGCACCATCGGCGGCTTTTTGGAGCTCTAATCTCTGAGTAGCGAGGGTCGTGAGATATTCGTTGGTCTTTTTGCCACGATATCGCAGTCCATCAATAAAGCTCTCGAGGGTCGCTTGACGATCGGAAGATTGATCGAGGAGCTTGTTGATATCGGTGCGAAGGACATTCATATACTCTTGGGCGGCGATCATGTGCGAAGCGATGATCTGGTCTCGTCCCTTGGTCTGGTCGGAAAGGATAGACGAGAGAGGGATGACGGACTCATAGAGGCGGATTGGGGTAGAGTCTCGATCGACTTTAGAAAGTCCGATATTGAGTGACACAGCTACGGCGGTATCACCGAGATAGGTCATTCCTTCTTTTTTAAATTTCATTTCGTTGGCATTAGCGATAGTAGACTCTCCGAAAGATCCAAAATACGTAAAAAGGAAATTTACCGCAAAAGCCAGGAGTATCCCAAGAAGGAGAGCCTTTCGGACGAAGTCTTTCATTTCAGATCGTACCAACATACTAGGAGTTATTATAGCTCTTTGCATAGTACTCAGAAAGTAGGTTTTTTGCAAGAAATGAGTACGATCGGAGAAATACCTTCGTTTCTTTTTATGAAATTTATCACTCGCCTCCTTCTCACTCTCTGGACTATCTCGATCTTGAGCCCTATCGGTACTTCATTTGCCTGGGAAAAATCCTACACCTATCCTATCGAAAGGATATCTCTCGTATCGAGCGATATGGAAGGTACTCGAGAAGTACGTACTCAGATGATAGCGACCAGCTTTACCTTTGCGATACAGAGCATCGAACCACTCTCAGAAGAAAATGTTTTAAGTATAGAAAGTGCGTGAATCAAAAAATATGCCGCTCTCGAGATAGAAGGAGATGAGGATGGTACGTATTTTACGGCTCCGATACATTTTACTCCTACTAATAGAGTAATCCTCCACCGAGGCAATCTCCCGCAGGGCGTTACGATCGAGCTCATCGCCCTCGATACGGAGCGTCATACTCGTCAAATAGTATACGCAACCAACACTCCAAAGGTATCAGCCAGTATCGGAAATAGTGAGATCATCTCTCGCAAGGGCTGGGGAGCTGATGAAACTCTGAGGTATAAAGATCATCCTATCTGGGTAAAGGCATTTGAAAAAATAGACAAAGCTCCTCCCCCATCCGAGGCTACCGTAGT
>JANOQA010000014.1:0-5807 GCA_031422145.1 bacterium
TTTACTCCTGAGAGATGACCGAGCCCCTCTAAAAAGGGAGTTTCAGACAAGACCTCCTGAGCCAAGAAAAAATACTACCACGAAAAGATTGCGGAACCAAAAGATAGTCAGGCTATCCGGCTGGATTTTATAGATCCAGTAGATGAAACAGTTTGACTGGTGGCTAAATCTCAACCATCTCATACTGGTAAAATACTCTCCTACATAACTCCAGATGATCAATCTCTTTTAGTACATATTTCTAATAAAGAATGAGCTGGATCAGTCGTGATCGGTGACTCTATCGTACTAAAGGAGGGTATTGTACAAGGTATTGTAACTCGAGCTAATCTCCTTGCTCGATATAAAGGTGACTCCGATAGATTTTCACTCTACCAGAGAGCTCTTCAGCCGATCGCTGCCAATCTGGACTTTGTAGTGATCGTCGCCTCGGCAAAAGATCCGAGATTTCAGCCAGGATTTATCGACCGATATATGCTCCTGACGGTCTCGTGTCAGATCCCAGCGATCATCTGTATTAGTAAGAGTGATCTGACGGAAATCAATGATCCGATCCTCGACTGGTATCAAACATACCTAAATATTCCCGTAGTCTATACTTCGTCGAGTAGCGGACAATGACTCGACACCCTGAGAGATCTGATCCGAGGGAAGACGGTAGTATTTGTCGGGAAAAGTGGAGTCGGTAAATCCTCCCTCACCAATGCTATCGTCGGATCATCGACCATAAAGACCTCAGAGGTGAGTCAAAAATGACAAGAGTGACGACACACGACTACCGCATCAGAGATGTATGAATGGGACGCTACATCCTATATCATCGATACTCCCGGGATACGGTCACTGGACTTTTTAGAGTTTTCCAAAGAAGAGCTGAGTCTCTATTTTTCTGAGTTTGAAGGGCCAGCAAAACTCTGTAAATATCGAGACTGTTCTCACGAGCATGAGTGAGACTGCGGAGTAAAGGATGCGGTACATACTGGGACCATACCAGAGTCACGTTATCATACCTATCTGAGACTCTTGGGGGATATATCATAGCAATCCCTTATCTATAAACACAATCCCCTCTCTCATTAAAATTCTCCGAGAGGGGATTTTTCGTAACTTTTTCGTGAAAGTTTCTTTTTTTTCGTGGATACGACCCATAGCCTAAAAGAGAAGTATTTTCTCAATCCCCATATATGAATACTCAATCCCCCCTTGATATTCCGAATCCTCGTAAAAAATATCCACATGTCGTACAGGGTGTCGATGCCTTAAAAGAGAGGATGACTCCTGACTCTTCTGAAGTTTGCCTGACTGGTATGCGTCCAAGTGGCCAGCTTCATCTTGGTCACTATACTGGAGCCCTCAGTAACTGGCTCAAGATCCAAGAAATCACCCAAGTGAAATGCCAATTTCTGATAGCAGATTATCATGTCATGGCAGATACTCCCGATGTATCAAAAATACGTGGCAATATCTACGAAGTACTCAAAGACTGGCTTGCTGTAGGACTCGATCCGGAAAAGTCTGACTTTATACTCCAGAGCTCTCTCCCAGAATGAGCTGAGCTCATGACCTATTTGATGAATCTCGTCCCAGTAGGAGTACTTGATCGAAATCCTACCCTCAAAGAAGAGATTCGACAACTTAAAGGACTTCAAAAAAAAGGAGAAGCTACTTCTTCGTGAGTAAATATGGGATTTTATAATTATCCCATATCTCAAGCAGCAGATATTCTCTTACCAAAGGGGACTATCATCCCTGTATGATCTGATCAACTCCCCCATATAGAGCTCGCTCGAGATATCGTACGCTCTTTTAATACAAAGTACGGGAAAGTATTCACGGCTCCATTTGCAGTGTTATCAGAAGTACCAAGACTTACTGGTATAGATGGGAAAGCAAAAATGAGCAAGAGTCTCGGGAATAGTATTATGTTAGCTGACTCAAATGATACTGTAGCTCAGA
The DNA here is from genome assembly GCA_031422145.1 of bacterium. Taxonomy (GTDB): domain Bacteria; phylum Patescibacteriota; class Gracilibacteria; order BD1-5; family UBA2023; genus JANOQA01. The sequence continues at coordinate 1,957 of JANOQA010000014.1, forward strand.
AAGTTAAGAAGATGTATACTGATCCAAATCGTCTCACAGCTACGGATGCGTGAAATGTCGAAGGAAATGTAGTCTTCATGCACCTTGATGCATTCTGCACGGATATTTCTTATGTAGATTCTCTCAAAGAACAATACCGCAATGGAGCAATCAGTGATCAAGCCTTAAAATGAATACTTACTGAGATACTCAATAATTTCCTTGATCCGATACGAAGTCGTCGAGAGAAATACTCAAAAGATGAGCGATACCTCAGAGATATCCTCGAAGCCGGTACAAATAGAGCACGACTAGTAGCACGTCGTACTATGAACGAAGTCCGGGATGCTATGGGGATCCTCAGTCTCGACGTTTATGAATACTCCCGAGAAGTCCCTTCTCGACCTGATATTTCATAATATTTTCCTATGAAAACTATCATCTCTCAATCTCTCATAGATGATTATCTCGGTCAAACTATGCGAGAAGTACGAGAATTTCGTATGCAATGAGTCGTATCTCAAGAAGTACAAGACGTCACTACTCGAGTATCGCTTCTGATCGGACTCCCACCCGTAGTAACCTATGAAGGAGTTGTTCTCCTCAATACTTCATTCGCTCATACATTTGAGTCAGGATCTGTGGGTGAATCCGAGAAATTCTTTTATCGAGTGCATAACGATATAGAACTAATCCTCTATCCTGCTATTACCAAGTTTCTCAAAAGTCTCGCTCAAGAGGATATATGATCTACCCTTGATGCCCTAAGAAATCTATCCACTGCAATTAATAAGAGTCTTGATGGGTTTCGAAATTTCTACAGAAATCTAAACACAGAAGATTTCAATATGTTTCGTCAGAATTTCTTGAGTCTTCCGCACCGATGAGAACGAGGAATACTCTATCCTGGTGCGAGTGGTGCATCAAGTGCGAGTATACCGAGCCTTGATATCCTCTTTGGAGTAAAGCGAGTCAATCCACCGAGCCCTCTCACTGATACGGTACGTCCCGAGCTCCGAGAGAGGGGATATGCTACAAATCAGGAAATACAGCAAGCTCTCGAGACAGTAGAAAACATATCACTTCGAGAAAGGTTTTCTGAGTATCCAGATATACTCAGTCAGTTAGATAGATGTATAGAACAGCTCCTCCTCTTTCGTAAATGACACGAAGGAAATATAAAAAAGCATCTCCCTCAAGCGTATTCTAGTGCGAGTGGGAGTGGTGGCTCTCTCGATATACCGACATATATATGACAGACCATAAAAAATACAGAAAGAGTCCTTAATCAATAAACTATCTCTATGATCGACTCTAGAAAACTCAACCGAGAATCTCTGCGGGATACTTCAGTAGTAACTCAGGCCTGTGAAACATTTTCAGAAGAAATATCTCATTTATCGAGCTTTATTTTCTATGCTCTCATCAAGCGTATAGAAAATAATGAGAAAATATCATATCTAGATTCATTTTTATGATTCCTTAGTGTAGTAGGAGCAAATAATCCAGTAGTTCGGAAAATTTTATTTCCAGATATAACTTTAGAGTTACTCGAAAAAAGAGCCGTAATATTTCTCATGAGTATGCGGTTTCGAGAAGAAAGATGAATCATATGTGGAGAAGAAATAGCAGGTATGATCGCGGCTACAAGATTTGATTTTACATATTTATTTCACTCAGATACTCCCATCACCGAGATGTGTGGGATGTGAGGTGATATTGGGTTTTGAGTGACTGATTTTTCTGATTCGTATAGATCTCTATCGATCAAGATCCAGGCGTGATTTGAACAGGAAGTTTCCCTAAAAAATGAGGAAAAATACTATGAATTTTTGATGCAAGATATCATTATCCCAGACAGAGCTATAAAGCAATCGTACAAATCTAAAAATAAAAAAACGGTTAATATATCTACGCTCTCTTCCCTCTTGCTCGCAAGTCTAGGATATCCCTCTATGAAGCATGGAAGCGGTAAGAATACTACTTCTGTCGGATCTACAGAAGCCATAGTCCATCTCGGAGTACCTATCATCCACAAGAGTCGGGAAGCAGCGAGACAAGCCCTCGATATAAATGGATTTGTATATACCGATGCTATCATCTCAAAGACTATTCATGATATCTCATGAAATATTCTCAAAACAGAGACCGTAAACCATCTCATAGGCCCCATGACTCCACCTATTGATGCAAAAACTCCCCTTAATAAAGTCCTCGGGATCAATCATAATATCAGTCCTGATATACTCGGGAAAGCCTATGAAGTACTCCACGAAAAATGAGTCTATACCATAGGAGATGTGCTTATAGTAGGCGGTTTTGGCCCAGAGTCTGTGTGAGTTATTGACAAGAAAAGTCTCTCTCATACTAATATACGACTCGATGAGTTTAGTCCATATGGCACCCATGTATGAGTTATAATCCAGTGAAAATACCAAGGGATCGTATACATCGATGCTTCTGACTTTTGAGCAAGGATAGATATGGAAAGTACTCTCTTAGCTGGGTCTGAGTGACTCATACAAGAGGCTAATACTGCCGTAAGTCAGGGACGGGGTTCAAAAGAGATTTTATCACTCGTTGCTTGTAATGCAGCTCTCGGTATACTTGTATCAAGTGGTTTATTGCAGAAAAAGGATACTCTTTTTGATGGAAAGATTAATCCAAAATATCTTCGTATTTGCTACGAAAGAGCGTACACTGCCCTGATACAGAAAAAGATATCTTCATTTACAAATAGCCTCCTCACTCCGCTCTAATATGTCCCACTTCCAGCTCAAGTCTCTGAAGATCATCGGTATGATCCATTTCCCTCCTCTTTCCGGGTTTATAGATCATCCTGGGATAGATAAAATATCCGCCTTCATGCACGATGATATCAGAGCTCTCGAGTGAGGATGAGTCGACGCTATCATGATCGAAAACAACTATGATCTCCCTCATACGAGAATACTCTCAGACGAGGCTCGTAGAGATATGAAGATCCTTGCTCATGAGGCCCGATCTGCGACATCTCTCCCACTCGGGATATGTTGCCTCTGGAATGACTGGAAAGCGGCTCTTGATCTAGCTCATATATACTCTTTTCAGTTCATTCGTATACCAGTATTTGTGGATCACATAGAGACACACTACGGATATCACATCCAGGAAGATCCCGCAGAGATTATTGAGTATCGGACACAAATAGGAGCAGAGCAAATAAAAATTATCGTAGATATCCACGTCAAACATTCGACTATCTTAAACACTGATACAATAGAAATCAGTGCAAAAAATGCCGTCCTCGCAGGAGCGGACGGCATCATAGTGACTGGTAGGTGGACCGCAGATATGCCAGATATATCAGACCTAGAAAAGGTGCGAAAGGCTGTTGGAGAGAATTTTCCTATACTTGTCGGGAGTGGTACTACAAAAGATAACATTACTTCTCTCCTTGAAGTCGCCGATACTTGTATCGTTGGGACTGCTTTAAAATCAAACTCTGGAGTATCTCATGAAATCAATGTACGTACTTGGGAGGAACGAATAGACCAGAGAAAAGTAGAAGAGATTATTAATAGAGTGAGAATTTAGAGATATTGAGTGAAATTTATTAAGATAAACGGTCTCAATATCTTCAGCAGACGAGATAGCCGAATATAAAAATATATCTTTTGAGAGTTGTACCGAGACAATATCTCGTATAAAAAATTCTCAATGGGGATGTGGGGATAGTCAGATGCAGTAAGAAAGTACTGAATCAAATGAAGCTAAAGAGCTTATCTGGGCCTATAGAGTATAGTATCTATTTATAATATCTCCGAAACCTACTGATCCCACTCTACACTCTCTACAAGAGGCCATCATTTCCCCTCTCGTTTCGCCTGCAT
>JANOQA010000015.1:0-8260 GCA_031422145.1 bacterium
GTATCACTCTATGAAATGGTTCTAGGAAGTTCTCACGGCGTTACTCCGAGAATCGTAGAGTATCCTGACCCTAGTGGAAAGAATGGAGAGAGGCTTGAGTATTTTCAAGGAAATCATCCAGAGACTCAGGAGGCTATCTGGGGTATTGGAGTCCGATGAGTATGTCGACATCGAGGGCCGATAGAGATTACCTCAAATATTCTCCGAAAAGCTCACGAAAGTGGAGTCATAGAGCTGACCGATCATCGTCGTCGTGCACCAGAATATTTCTTTGAGTCCTAGAATTAGACTTCGAGCTCGAGATATTCATCGATCTGGACCTGCCAGACAAATTCCTGGACGTGCGAGATGAGTACGAGGGCTCCTTTATACTGGTCGAGAGCTTCTGCAATGATCGGGAGATGTCGAAAATTGATATGATTGGTCGGCTCATCGAGGATGAGAAGTCCTGGTCGGAGGAGACAAAGTCGAGCAAATGACACGAGACCTTTTTGTCCCTCAGAAAGGAGTCGTATCTGGCTCTTGAGGAGCTCTCCGGTGATGAGAAATCCAGCAGCGAGTCATCGCATATGATGCTCTGTCCCGCCTCCACCGTCTTGCATAGCACGAGCGAGACAGTCATATACCGTCTCATCAAAATTGAGGGTAGAGAAGTCTTGACGGTAGTATCCGACTCGTACTTTTTCACCTATCTTTGCTCCGGGGGCAGTTTTATTGGCGAGAGACTCGAGGAGGGTAGTTTTCCCGATACCATTTGGTCCAGATATGAGGAGATGTTTTCCTTTGGTGAGTGAGATATGTGTTTCTTTTGTTTCTGGGGTGCCATTGTCTATGACGGTATACGAAGTAATCTCGAGGATCTTCCCACCGACATCATCTTGGAGCGGGATCTGAAATGGCTTGATCGTACGATCTTCTTTTCGCACGTCGACCATGTTTTCCTCGAGTTCTTCGGCTTTTTCTCGCATTTTCTTGGCGACGAGTCGGAGCTTTCCTCCTTTATGAGCAAAGACGTTCGCTTGGTCTTTGTTTTCTTGGGCGACTTTGGCGAGTCGAGCATTTTTCATATTTTCTTGCTCGATCTGAGCCTTGATCCGCTCGACTACATCATGGTAGTCACCGACATATTGCTCTATCTTTTTAGTGTGTACATCGAGATAGAGGACTCCGTGAGTAAATGAGTTGAGAAACTCCGCATCATGGGAAATGACGAGCACCGTATTTTTGTAGGCTTGGAGAAAAGTCGTGAGGTGCTCGATACCGGCTGTATCGAGATTGTTCGTCGGCTCATCGAGGAGGAGAATATCAGGATTTTGGATGAGAGCTGATGCGAGGAGGAGACGTGCCTGCTGACCTCCAGAAAATGATCCGACAATACGCTCGAGACCCGCTTTGAGATTGACGATCTGGAGGACTTCGGAAATCTTTCGGTCGATATTAAATACGCTATCGTCGGCAAAGTATTTTCGAAAAAATGCCTGGATCGTAAGAGTTTTGTCTTCGGCGGTCATGATCTGGCGAGAGATAGCGATTTTGAGGCCTTTATCTATATTGATCGTTCCATAGCGAGGTTTGAGATCTCCCATGATCATATTAAAGATACTGGTTTTCCCAGCTCCGTTTTGTCCCATGATCGTCATTTTCATCCCCTTTCGTACAGAGAAATCTACGTCATCAAGTATTACTTTGTTGAGTCCATACTCAAAATATACTCCAGAAAATCGGATGACGGTTTCATTGGAAGAAGCCATATAAAAAAGTTATTCGTAAAATTTGGGAGTAGTATATGAAAAACTCAAAAAAGTCACGATTTTTCTTTTTGATAAAGGGAGAATACTTTACATTTTTCTGACAATCTCTCACATAATACGCCGATACACATCTCGTGATATAGGAGAGCTAAAGTGTAAACCTGATCTTTGTATAAAAAGAGGAGTAGTAAACTCATCTCGGACTTCCATATAAAGTTTTGATTGTCTCGATCCAGGAGAATAGATCTCCATTTGTACCTCAGTATTTTCAGATCCTGCTTCGTGCTGGAGTACGTATCCATGTACCGGATGATCGAGGATCTCGCGTAAGGCTACTATGGTATTTTTCAGGCGTATACCTGAGACCATATATTCATCGAATACTCCGATGTTTCCCTTTCCTACAAAAGTATCTTTGAGACTCTCGAGTTTTTCTGGAGCGTAAGTATGTCCAAATGGATTAGGTCCCGGTTCGATCGATCTCCAAATAGGAAAAGGGAGTCATTTTTTGCGATAGGCAGCCTGAAGAAGTGGGAGAAATACTCTCCCGGTCCGCTCGAGCAGGAGTATTCACTCTACTCGATCTTTCACCATTTCAGAGACGACACTCTGTATATCTTGTATGAGTTGGGTTTGTCCTGGGTGTGATCCTAAAAGGTTCGTACCTATTGATATTCGAGAAGTACGAGATGAGACATCAAATTCGTGTCCGAGATATGCGAGAGAGCGTAAGATTTTAGGGAGATTCATTATTGGTATAATGATCATGGAAAATAATATGTCAAATATGAGATCGTATTTTTCTTGCAAAATCTTTGCTTCTTCCTATGCTCGGTACATGATAATATCGCTTGCTGGGCACCTTGGTGCAGGAAAATCTACTCTTTCTAAATGACTCTCTGTTCACTACGGACTCGAAGCCTTTTCAGCTGGATGAATGATGAGGTCTCTCGCAAAGGAGCGAGGAATAACTTTGATCGAACTTGGTCAGGAAGCCGAAAATGACGGCGGAATCATAGATCATATGATGGATGATCGCTCCAAAGAGCTCGGACTTACTCGAGATCAATTTGTTATAGATGGACGACTCGCTTTTTGGTGTATACCGCACTCGTTCAAATTATTTCTCACGGTCCCTCCCGAAGAAGCTGCCAGGCGTATCTATACCCAAGAAGAAGGTCGGATAGCTGACGGATATAATACAAGCCTCTCAGCAGCAGCAGAAAATATACGACTCAGACGTGAGAGTGAAAATGATCGGTATATGAAATATTATGGAGTACATATCTATGATTTTGATCTCTATGATGCTGTCATAGATACCTCAGATATTTCTCCAGAAGAGGTATTAAGACAGGCGGTTATGTCCATTGAGACATGGAGACAGAAAGGTCTTCATACGGGGGTATAATGCAGAGATATTACCAAGAATCTTGCCTACTTCAGGGATATGGAAATCATCTCCTGAGTCCATGTGACACTCCTCTTTATGTACCAGCAGTAGTGTCTGGTGATTTTTCCAATATTTCCCTCGGAAAAACTATCGCCTTTGTGAGTGAAGAAAATGGAGTGACTCGATCCTGTACGGGTCTCGATACATTTGTGCGATCTCATCTTAGATATAACTCCTGACACTGGGTATCTACATCATCTGCTGTGTCGGAGAGCATCCCCGTAGTAGTAATCGACAACCATAACCATGCACTTTATTTCTGGTCAGAAGCCCTGAGTCATCGAGAAATAGATCCAGGAGCTACCCTCGTACATATCGATGAACACTCCGATCTCTGGGAAAATCTCCACGACTTTGAGCTGGAGAGAGAAAATCCTGAGTTTCTCTCTCGTATGGCAGTATTTACCAATGAGCAGTGTAATGTGGGAAACTATATAGTACCAGCCATACGATCAGGTCTCATATCCGAGGTGATCCGTATCGAATGAGAGGAGCAACTTCGAGAAAATCTCTCTCGAAAAGTCTCAAAAAACTCTATCCTCAATCTCGACCTCGATTTATTTTCTCCGGATCTTTCTGATATTTCTTTTGATCTAAAAAAGGAGGTAATCTATCATTTTCTCCCTCAAGTGAGCTATGTGACGATCGCCACGAGTCCATTTTTTATCGATCAGACGGAAGCTCTTTTCATTCTCCAGCGTCTTTTTCCGAGTATATAGTTTTTTGTATTTTATTCTTCTCGGTACTCGAGACCAACACTCTCGCAGTAGAGATAGTAGGCATTTTGTAGGTTTTCCCGTACTCCAGAGGCAGGAAGTCGGAGAACGCACTCGTTACAGGCACGATCAAAAATGATTCGCTCTTTCTGAGTGAGGCGATGAGGGATACCACGAGAGCCAATCTTCTTTCCAGATGACTTTCCACGAGTGATAGCGATCACGGCTTCGACTTTGATTTTAGACATTATTGATAGGGCTATTTTCTATTACGACATCGATCTGAGCAGTAGATGACCTGATCAAATATATCTTTCCATTTTTTACGAATGGTAAAAGGACGAGTACATACGGGACATATTTTTGCTTCTTTCATCTGTCATCGATCGAGTATTTTCATTTGCGTATAAGATAATATATGTTTTAATAATTAAAGTTAACTAAAAACTATTTATGTTCTACACCCAAAAAAAATATACTCGCTCTGAAGGATTTACTCTCGTAGAACTCATAGTCGTAGTAGCCATACTCACCGTACTTTCTGCCATAGGATTTGTCGGGTACTCTGGATACTCCGTCGGATCTCGAGATGCGACTCGCACGGCTGATCTCAAGGGTATGTACCAAGCCATAAAGGTGGTACAGGCCAATACGGGTAAAACTCCTACTCCTGACTCAGCTCTCACGATCACTACTGCCTCAGGATCTCTCCATATGCTCCAGTGAAGTGTAGGTACAAACACAAAAAAAGCTATAAATCTCGAGTCTGGAGGAAAAGATCCAAAGACGGGAGTTGAGTATTCGTATGCTCAGTACGCCGATAAAAAACATATACAGCTGCTCGCATTTTATGAGACTCCGGGGTATCAAGACAAGCTCGCCCTGTCACCCTCTCTCTTAGATACGGCTCACGCAGATAACACAGAACTCTTTCCTACAACGATCGGAACAAAACTTGGTATCGTACTCGATACAGAAACCAATCTCCCCATAGATGATACTCTCACCGGGAGTGTCTCGCTTTCAGTACTTGCTGCCTCTGGAGCTACTACCGTAGGAAGTCCTGTCGTAGGTACTGGATCATCGGTCGTCATGACGCCGAGTATGGTCAGCATCTTGAGTGCTCCTCTTGCTACTCTTGCTTTTGAGTCTGCCGTAGGATCAACTACTCCAGGACCTGCCGGATCGGTAGTCGAGTCGTCTACGATATTTGGAGGTGGACCAAATGGAGTAGTAGCTAAGGTAGTTAAATTTTGAAACGGCCTCTTGTTTGTCGGAGACTTTTCAGAATATAAATGAACAAGTGTAAATAAATCAGTGCTCGTAGATCCAGTCACTGGAAATATAATGGCCGGATTCACTCCTCCAGTAATAAATGGAATGATATATGATACGAAAACTCAATCAGACGGTAAGGTAGTGATAGTCGGTCTATTTACTACGGTAGATGGAGTATCGAGAAATAGTATTGCTCGTCTTAATAGTGACGGATCACTCGACAGCTCTTTTGATCCAGGAACTGGATTTGATACGGGTATCTACTCTGTAGGACTCATGCCGAGTGGGAGTATTGTAACTGCCGGACCCGCTACCAGCTATAACGGTACAGCTCTTCCAAGTCGGATCGCTATGATCAGTCCAAATGGATCAGTAGATCCAGGTTTTGATCTCAATGCTACCGCTCTCGGCGGATACTATGTAAATGGACTATCGGTCGGACCTACAGGATCCATCTATCTCGCTAATGAAAATTCGTTTTATAAGTTTTCAGCAGATGGGACTCAGCTCGCAAGCGGAGCTTGTAGTGGAACCACAAATCAGATAAATGCTCTCGCAAATGGAAAAGTCAGTATCACCTGTAATAATCTACTCGGATTTCAAATCTATGATGGAGATCTCAATCTCCAGGGTACCTATGGAACATTTGCTACATTAAATGGATGGGGACGAGTCTACGGAGTACACCCACTCGCTGATAGTAGTCTCGTAGCAGTCGGAGAATTTACGGATGCAGGAGGGATAGACTCACAGCTCTATGCACGATATGGATCAGACGGAGTATTTGATCCATCACTTTCGGGTACTGGAACAAATATGACACCCGCTATAAACGGTCGATATACCGTAGGAGCCATAGATATCGATGCTGATAAATTTCTCATATTTGGAGCCTTTGATGAACTCAGAGGAGTCGTAGTCAATAACGTAGCCTACGTCAGAAAGTAAAAGAGATTGTTTTTCGAAAAATACTCTACATACCAAATGTAGGGTATTTTTAGAGATGAAAATCTATAAGGAATTCTCTCACTACGAGAAAAACCCCCATTGCTGGGGGAAATATAGAAATCTGTATATCGTCATGTCGCACAGGCAAAGCAGGCATCATGACGGTGCACATCGACCTGGATCGAAGTGATCGTCTCTTCGAGTATCACAGGGATACCGGCGAGCGACCAGATGATCCAGTTGGTCCCGATAGAGGGGAGCGAGTGGTTTTTGTTTTGAAGGAGGACATCGAGAGCTTTCCGAGCTGCGAGATGACAGAGGATTCCCTGATCGATCCCGAGGCCTGGCATAGCTCTCGTATCTCGTACCGAGGTACAGTCGCCTTTGGCGACGGCTTGGGTATAGGTTTTGATAAATTCCTTTCTGCCAATCGTCTCAGCGAGACATCCGTAACATGCCTGTTCTGGTAATGCTGCAAATATCTCGCCTCCTCGACCTCCTTCGAACATACCGACAAATATAGCAGGTTTGTTACATTCGACAGCGAGTTCGTTGAGAAAGAATTTCGAGGCTTCGTTGTCAGTAGCGATGATGAGGATGTCACATCGCTCTACGAGGGATCTTGTAGTAGCTGGTTCTTTGAAAATATCAAAGGTATGAGCGATTGCCTGTATAGCTCCACCCGTCATTTCTGACAGATAGCTTTGTACGGCGACAGCTTTGTTTTGCCCCACGAATTTTACTCCGCAGGGGTGTCGGATCAAGTTGGAGGCTTCGAGGGTATCGAAGTCCACAAGATCAAAGTGAACGATACCACACTTTGCCAGTTCTACCGGTATAGGAGCTCCACCACCGAGCCCCACGACCATCACTCGCAATCCCGCCAGAGGCGGGATGAGCGAGTCACGTCGGGGGTTCGGCTCTGAGTAAGACGACCCAGACCTTTGGCTCATAGAGTACTCCCCATACTCGTAGGAACTTGTGCTAGAGCTGTTGTTTGAACTTGTCCCAGCTCGCTTTGAGTAGCGGGCATACCGGATTGCTTTAGATGCATACCTCCGCCATTGCGGTAGATAGTCATGACGTCAGCGATAGCTCCGGTGTTGATCGGACGGCGATTGCCGATCGTCCCGACATCTCCGAGACCCGGGATGACGTATTCAGTTTTAGTTTGCATAGTTTGCTCTCTTTCATTTTCTGCCCAAGGGCGGGTGGATTGAGTGAGTCCCATGATATTTCTTTCGAAAGTTAGGGTTTTTCTGGGAGTGGCCATTGGCCCGTGATACTCTTGTACTCATACGCATTGAGCCAAGCGACGGCATACTGGAGTATCGTCACTCCAGACTGTGTGGGAGTCCATCCTTTATTTACCTGGTCTTCTTTACCAAGTAGACAAAGGGCGAGCCCATGGGGAGGATGAATCCCGTAGTTGTGATATCCATGACCTGCATTTCCATGACTCGCCGCAAATTCGGCTACATCGATATCTCGAACGTAGCCAGATGGCGGTGAGTATGGATAATTTTCAGGGTAGGTAACCCGTACCGTGTACTGGTTTTTACTCATCGTGAGTACCGGACCTTCGAGATAGAGGGTGGGTCCATCTCGGAAAATACCGATATTTGGGAAGCTTTCATGGAGCCATGTTGCTTCTTCTTGGAGACGAGTGAGATATTTACCGGGTTTTTTTAAGACCCAGTTCGGGAGATCTTGAGACATGATTTTCCTTTTAGACGAGATCAGGAGAAACTTCACCACTATGTCTTCCGGTCGTATTCCCTTGTCGAGCATACTGTCCGGAGAGATTTCGTAGTGGTTGGATTGGCGGTGGTGAGGGTCTCATTACCGGTGGTGGAGTATACGAAGGAGTCCTTCGTACGGCAGAAGTATCCCCAAATACTCTTTCGGGTGGAGGTATATGAGGAGGGGAGGATGAGGATCGTGAGCTGAGGTAGATACCGAGTATAAACCAGCCAACTATCCCGATCCCGACGGCCCAGAGTACAAAAGTGACGAGCCCAGAGAGAAATCCACTATTTCGAGCGAGCCAGTAACCCCCTGGGGGTACTTTGTAACCTCCAGGATCGAAGTTTCCTAGCAAAGGTGGTCCTTTG
>JANOQA010000016.1:0-4864 GCA_031422145.1 bacterium
ACAAGCGGAGCTATCTTTTCCCAAAGAGCATCAGACACTTCCCATGATTGAATTTTTGGCATAAGTAAAATGAGTAGAACACTGGCGTATTCTACTCATTTTATATGGGGATTCAATATTATTTATGGATAAGTACTTAATTACTTTTTATAAATTCCTCCGTCGATACCACCTTTGATAATTTCCCAATTCCTATTAAAGCCGCTTCATGATGTTCTTTCGAAATAGTACCACAAGCATCCGATATGACCGTACAGGAGATATCTCGATCGTGTGCTTCGTGAGATATGGTCGAGACCGCGAGATCAGTAGAGAGTCCAACAACTACTATCTCTGAGATTCCCTGAGTATGCAGATATTCTTCTAATTCTGTTTTATAAAATGGACTCACTCGAGTCTTGGTGATAGTTTTTTCATTCGGATCATACACGAGTTCCTCGATGAACTGAGTAGACCAGGTATTTTCCTGTAGGATTCATAGAGTCGGAGCTCATTTAAATCTCGGAGATATGGTAGAGCAATTATCATAGTTCGGATGAAATCCGAGGTGTACCCAGATAATCTCTTGTTTAGTTTCTCGAAAATATGAGATCAGTTTTTTCACATTTTGCACTGTGTCGTTTTCTCTGCAAAATATGTCGTATCCCTGAGGAGTAATTTTGCCATCTGGATGGAGAAACTCGTTGATGAAGTCGATGATGACGAGGGATTTGGGCATAGGAAAGGAGTTATTTCTTTACAGTGACTGATAAAAATAGATCAATATCTCGCAATATCTCGCTGTATATACGACGAGGTATAGATTCTTCCGAGAGAAGTGCTCTCGTATCTATTTGTGACCAAACTATGTCTTTAAGTACGATCTCTGGATAGATACCAGATGTACTGAGATCTGTAAATCCTATTCCATCTGACTCGAGGAGTACGGTTATATTTGCGGAAGGAATAGTCTTGGAAAATCCATCAAATCCGCTATCAAAATCTCCTACTAACTGAGCAATCCAGCCACGTTCTTTTGCGAGAGCTACTGATTGATGTTGTGCGAGTATAATTCAGGTTACTTTAGATCGTCTATCTCATGACTCGTAGCATTCACGATCCGCTTGTTTAAATGGGGGATTTGCAGGAGCTTGAGTGATTTTCATCTGCCAAGAAAGACTCGTGGCTGGATCGATCTCACAAGGATGGAAGAGCTGTACTGACATTCCATTCTCGATCATCACACTCTGTCACGATATATTTTTGGGTGATATACCCCAGAAAGATACGATGTCTACTATTTCTCCTTGTAGGTTGTGTACATTCCAGATCAGTCATCTTACATAGAGAGATACTACTGGGTGAGTGAGAAAATATTTCTCAAAATGACTCCATTCTATCGTTCGCCCCGTGAGGAGTATGTTCTCAAATTTACTTTTTAGATAGGAGAGAGTGAGTTGTAATTCTTTTTTCTCGAGCTTGATATCTCGTATGATCTCTGAGTGCTCACTCATCTGAGTGGTGGGACTTTTATATATTTTCCCATTTGTATCTTTCCAAGTGAGTGATACTGAGAAATACGTACCAATCTCCAATACACCAGATGCACCATCAGGCAAGGGGCATACAATGTTTCGCTCAGATATCTCATACTCAGGAATAGACATATCTTCGAGTTGTTCGGGAGAGTAGCCAATTTTCTTGCTGATACCAAGAATCTGTTTATCTATGTATTTTTGCGTACTCGGATGACGAGTTTTGTGGCGTATCTGAAAGAGGGGACTAATGGACTGGAGTCCAAACTGATCTGCCATGATTACTACACAGATATTCCCGAGTTCGATCGAGGCGGGTCATTTATTCGGAATTTTTTTATAAAAAACGAGAGCAAGTCGAGAGAGGAGAGCAAGACTTTCTTGAGTTTGGAGTATACCGAGTCCGATACAGAGTCCCTTGAGCACTTCTCTATTATCTGGAACGATAAATTCATAGGTGGTGTAGTGCTCGGAAAATATTTCTGAGATTTTCATCTTTTCTATATGGTCCACCCAGACGGCTATCATTTTGAAAAATCTATCTTCTCCAAGTGTGGTGATGAGAGATCTGATATCTTTTTGGTTTTTTGCAGAAGTACCACTGAGTTTATTTTGACGAGCGTATCAGATAAACTGACTCCAGTTTTGTTGCTCGATGAGACTCAGGAGAGAAAGAAGATTATTAGCTTGTCGTCCAAAACCATCCTTTTCAGTAAAAACACTTTCACCTGGGATAATACGATTGAGAAGTCTAGGAATGTCAACTCAACAGGGAAGTGATCTGCTATCGAGAGAGTTTTTCCATTGTTTGAGGATTGCTTTTGATGCGTGACTGATGGTATTTCCTTCATGGGCAACGAGTAGGCTTTTGAGAAAGAATTTTGGCGTAATATTGGCGTTATGAAAACAGTAATCCAGCATCGATATAACTCCTAGTTTTTCTACCACGGCAAGTATGTCTTCTACTTCTTCATGAGAAAAATTTTGGATATATTCACTCGCATGAGAGAGAAATTGAAAGAAGAATACTTGAAAGCTATTTGTAGATCCTTTTGGTTCCTTTCATTCTTCTACTACATACTGCAGGATGCCTTCTATTGAAAGCTCTTTTAGAGTAGTCTCATCTTGGGGGATGTCTTTCTGAGTATGAAAATACACCTTACTAGCTCCGTTTTCCTTCCAGGATCTGTAGATTTGATCTATCCCCGATAGATTTGCTGTATCGGATGTGTCTTTAGAAAAAAGTGACCAGGCCATATAAAAGACGGTAATAGTTTATTGGACTATAATATACCTCCTCTTATAAGAATTCAAACTCTTCAAGGATAAGTTCTTTGAAGAGACACCTCATTCCCCTTGCTTTTCAGTCATTATTTTGTACATTTCTCTCATCGAAAGAGAGCGTATCGTTTTCTTAGAGCATTCACGGCTTTCTCCTTCTTCCCATGCGATTTTCCACCAATACCTCAAGCCTCAAATCAGCGATCGATATCGTGAGCCACGCGAGCTCTCCCGGGGGCATGACCCCGATCCTCGAAAATATACTCTTCTCTGTCCAGTATAAAAAAGTAGTCCTCACCGGAAACAACCTCGAGATGGCGATCGAAGTCAATCTCGAAAATGATGTACAGATCGATGCAGAAGGGAGCTTTACGGTGTCTTCACGATTTCTGACTTCGTTTCTCTCGCTCGTATCCGATGAAAAGATCTCGATCGAGCTGGTCTCGGGTGGAGCTCTCGAGTTCACGACTCCGTCTTCGACTACGAAAGTAAAGGGTATGGAAGCGGGGAAATTTCCGGTGATCCCAGGATTTCAGGTAAACGACCCGATCACTCTCCCGGCAGCGAGCCTCAAAAAAGCGATCGAACGAACGATATTTTCTACGGCAGAAGGTAATATCCGACCTACACTTGCAGGGATCTGCCTCCAGCTCAAAGAAGAAGGGATTATATTTGCATCGACGGACTCTTTTCGACTCTCCGAATACGTCCTTAAAGCCAAGATCGACCATGCACCGATCTCGATGATCATCCCTGCCAAGACCGCTCTCGAACTCGTGCGTATCCTCCCAGAGAGTGGAGACGTCTCGATCTATGCTTCTGAAAACCAGCTCCTCGTCGTATTTGGAGGGATCAAGGTATATTCTCGACTTCTGAATGGTCACTTTCCAGACTATCGAAATTTCTTTCCAAAGGGATACTCGACCAAGGGCGTAGTACTCCGAACGGATCTCATCCAGGCTCTCAAACGGATGAATCTCATCACCAAAGAAAATAACTATAATACTCGAGTCGCCTTTCGAGCAGAGTCGGGTCTCGAGCTCTTTACTGGAGATACCGAGATCGGAGCTGGGCGAGTGACGATCCCTGCCTCAGTCGAATGAGAGGATGCGACTATCGGACTCAATGCTACCTATCTCCTCGAGGTACTCTCGGTGATGCGAGACGACCACGTGAGTATCGACTTTGAGACACCACTCTCTCCGATCATGGTCCAGGGGATACCCGCCGAAGATGCGAAACAGTCGTACAAGCATATCATCATGCCACTCAAGATCTAGTATGATTTTTCCTGTCAGATCGTCTCATTTTATCCCCCCAGTAGCTCGTGTGATCCGGGTGGGTGATCGAATACAACAAAGACCTTCCGTAGACAAACCCCGCATACGTACAGTAGATTTAGTATTAAATCTACTGCGAGATGATACGCCTATGTATCGAAAACAGGCTATACGAGCTATTCGATGATTTGATCCAGATGCCTCAAGTATTCTCTGTAAAATATTGAGTGATCTGGAAAAGAATACACTCACCAACCAGCAAATATTTGCTCGATACTCCTCTAAAAAAATATAGACTATGTCCATGACTCAAACCCTTGCCACTCTGCAAGACCAAGTACTCGTTCATCTCCCGACTATCACAACAGAGGAAGCTCTCATCGCCTATCGAAATGAGGTATTTGGAAAGAATGGATCTCTGACAGAAATACTCAAAGGGATAAAAGACCTCAGCATGGAGGAAAAACAGACTTTTGGGAAAGTATCTAATGAAATAAAAAATACTCTCCAGGCTGCCTTTGAGTCTCAGATGACTCTGGTACAAGATCTCCTCATAGAAACCAAGCTTCAGGGGGAATATGTGGATATGACCACTCCGACTCGTCATACCGGAGTCGGACATATACACCCACTCTCACTCGTGATACGAGACGTGGAGGATTCGTTTGAACGGATGGGATTTGAGATACGGGAGTCTCGAGAGCTCACGGACGAGATCCGAAATTTTGACTCGGTAAATGTCCCGAAAAACCATCCCGCTCGGGATATGCAGGATACGTTTTGGATAGA
>JANOQA010000017.1:0-4653 GCA_031422145.1 bacterium
AGACTCCCCTATTCCTCTCTGTATCATAGCAACTGATATTGAAACGGGGCGAAAGGTAGTTTTCCGAGATTGAAACGTAGTTGAGGCGATTCGAGCTTCTGTATCTATTCCGGGTGTCTTTGATCCGTATAAATTACACAATAGGATATTGGTAGATGGCTGACTGACCTCAAATCTTCCGATCGAAGAAGCTGATCCCACTCTCGAAGTCATAGCTGTATCTGTTCAAATGAATCTTGAAAAAGTACTCCATACCCCATCAAAATGACGAGTATTTACTCGTTGAACCCCATTTACTCACAAATATGCGTTGATGCGAAAGACTATTGCTATCATGATGGCTTCAAATGAAGAGAGATCCATCACAGCTCGAAAAGATACGGTAGTACTCCGTCCTGATAGTGCGATAGATTACTATGAATTTGATCGTGTAGATGAGATTATTGAGTCTGGATATAGAGAAGCCTGAAGTAGATGAGTCGTATAAGGTCATGTATTTGATTTTTAGACTTGAGACTGATATGTTACTCGCTCTAGCAGCTTCTCGTTAGGATCAAAACCCTATATCTTTCTGTATATACCTCAATACATAGGAATTAAAAAATATTTGTATTTCCTAAATATAACCATACCCTATGGTCAGGTTATAAACTCTTTTTCCATGTCTACCTATAGATCCGATCTTCAAACTACTCTCAAGAAAGCCCTCGGCACACTCAAAAAAGTAGAGTCCCTCATCGAGCAAGACGCCTACTGTGCCGATATAGCTCATCAAGTAAATGCGAGTATGGGACTTCTCCAAAGTCTCAACCGAGACCTCCTAAAACACCATCTCGCTCACTGTGGATCGATCAAGCTTGCTTCAAATCATCCAGACAAAGTAGCTTTTATCGACGAGCTCGTACGCACCTGGGATGTAGTCACACGTAAATAATCTTCTTTCTTAATCTTCTCCTGTATGAAACTTTCTTTTCTCACTCCGTATAGCTCTGCTATTATGATCGGCTGTATAGTATCATCTACTATCTGTACCGTAGTCATGATCTGAGGAATCTTTGTCATGCGAGCCGACATGGATCGTATGGGAAATATGACACACTCATCTATGATGGGAAACAATAGTCAGTCCCCTGCTGAAAATAATTCTATGTCTTCTTATGACATGATGAGTATGAGTATGGCAGATATGGGAGCTATGCTCGAAGGAAAGACCGGAGAAGGGATCGATCGAGCCTTTCTCGAGGGGATGATCCCCCATCACCAGGGAGCCGTGGATATGGCCAAATACCTCACCGGAGCTAAGCATCCAGAGCTTCGTCAGCTCGGACTCGATATCATAGCAGCTCAAAACCGGGAGATCGCCCAGATGAAACAATGGCAGAAAGATTGGGGATATGACACTCCTACGAAGACTTTAAGTACCAAAGAAGATCCTGAGTCAGCTATGATGCGAGATCACTGTAAAAGTATGCCGAGTATGACAGGATGTGAGAAGTTTAGATAGAGAGACTAATTTCCTCAGGCTAGTACACCTGTGCTGCCTTTATTAACCGAACGAGTCTATCAGTCTTAACTAAATTGAGGGCCTCATCTATGGTATACCAATCTACTCACTTGGTTTCTTTTTCGTCTGGATGAAACTCTATATTGCGAGAAATCTCCCCGAGAAAGAGAATATCATAGTGATGATGAGCTGGCTCACCCTTTTGGGGATTCTCAGCTATTTCAGGGATATCTATATCAAATATCTCAGGAAATACCACAGGAGGACTCACTAGACCAGACTCCTCCATACATTCTCGCAGAGCATTCGCTCTCAGATCCTTATCTCCATCGCAATGACCTCCAAACTGCATCCATCGATCAAATATCCGATGCTTCTGGAGAAGAATATGAGTACGTTCTGGATTTATAATGAGTAATGAGGCCGTGATATGTCCTCCTCGAAATCCTTCTCCAGAGAGGAATTGGTCTCGATAGTAGGCTCGATCAGGATGAGTCTCGATGAGTCGTATAAGTTCGAGTGGATATACCTGTGTATTCATAAAGAAACTATCTTAAAATATTAAACAAGACATAGAGCACTATTACGAAAAATAATATTTTCATTACCGAAAAGTCCAGAGTATCTTTCCCCTGTTTTCTGGCTAAACTCCATTTTTTAGACTTTCGATACTTTGGAATATATCGATATGTACTCGATGTGTGAGAGATTTGTTTACTGTCTTCTAGTTTGTATTCCTCCAAATACTTTGTCTTATCCGTATGACTCTGTATTTGATGTATCCAGGCATCAAGTGGAAACTCTGAGTTGAATTCGAGAAGTCACCTATAATCGACATATTCGATTTTTTTTTGCTCGCAGAATTCCTTTGCTCAAATGGTAAACCAAGTAGTAGCAACAAATATAATTTTGCAGTCGTGCGTTCGCGCTGTATCGACGACCTTACCGTAAAACATCGCAATATCGTTTTCTTTTATATGATATGCTTCCCATTTCTTGCATTGTACAATAAGGAATGTTCTCGATCAATCTTGATTTGTCCGAGCGGCTTTGACGTCTATTCCCTTATCGTCCATACCTCAGTTGCGAATTGCATGAAATCAATACGGTTCCTGCATAAAAAAATCCGTAACGTATTGTTCGAATCCGTCCGGAGTCAGCTTGTTGATAAAGTCTGCAATGATTTTGGCATCCTCATAGGAGCCGCCGAGATGCTTTTGCATTTCGAGGAATTTTTCTTTTCTCATGGGATTATGGAAACATACTTTTCCGACGAATACCAGAATTTTACCTATAAATTCTAAAGCCAAAACAAAAGCATTCCCGATGATGAGAATGCTTTGATAGTATATTTATGGTAACGCTACGGAGAATTGAACTCCGGCTTCCGGGATGAAAACCCGATGTCCTAACCACTAGACGATAGCGTCATATGTAAACTTCTCGTCAGTAATGACTTTTTATCTCGTGTTCTTCGTCACTGAACTTTTTTCTTGAATATATGGTCGGAGACGTGGGACTCCCCTACGGGCCTCCTTCGGTCGAAAGCCAAAACATTGGCTTTCTTCTTCGCTCTTGCAGAGCTCGAACCTCACGTTCTTCGTCCCTGAACTTTTTTCTTGAATATATGGTCGGAGACGTGGGACTCGAACCCACAACCCCATGCTCCCAAAGCATGTGCGCTAGCCAATTGCGCCAGTCTCCGATAGGGAAATCATGTCTTTCGCGAAATAACCGCAATATGTATCTAAATGGTGGGTGCACGTGGAGTTGAACCACGGACCTCGTCCTTATCAGAGACGCGCTCTAACCAACTGAGCTATGCACCCGTATAAAAATAAATTTACCCTGTATCAGTTGTGTGACACAACCGGTGAGAGTAAATAGTGTCTTTCTGGTATAAATGGAGCGGGCGGTGGGACTCGAACCCACAACAGTCTGCTTGGAAGGCAGGGACTCTAGCCATTGAGCTACGCCCGCTTGAGATTTAGCATTTTTAATGCCCGTGTATCATAGAGAAACTCGACAGAGAGTCAAAATATTTTTAGAGATTTTTATGTTTTGATTTTTAGTGATATTTCTTCTTTCTATAAAAGAATTATAAGAGGACGCGTAGCTCTACTTACTTTTCGCAGTTGGTCGGCATGGTCCGACCCAAGAAAAGTAATGTACGCAGCGGTCGATCTCACAGATAGTCCGTATTTTTATATCTCGGAGTCGGAAAGTATATATTTTCTCGATTCTTCGAAAACTCGTCTCTACGGAGACTCAGACAGTTCTCAGAGATCTCGAAAATATATAACTCCCTCCTCCTCTGTATAAGGAGTCCAGAAATACAATATATTTATAGGCTCTTGCCTAGGAGATTTTTAAAATATTGGAAATCTACTAGGCCTTTTTCTTGGATTTCTTGTAGAAGTTATGTATGAGTATAATGAGTTCTTTTTGGAGTTCAATATTTGATCTAGTATATCTCCATTCACACTCTTTCAGATGAAGAGGAAAGTTTACTTTCGTACCATTAAACTTATTAAGTCTCCGTTTGGTAAAACTCCAGAAGTTCTCTATTCCATTTATGTGTATTCCAGTTCCAGGTCATTTGGAGAATTCATGCTCTCCATGATTCACGCGGTAGTGCTTATCGAGTCCTACATCTACGAGTCCATTGTATCCTCTCCATCCATCAGAATAGATAGTAGAATCCTCCAGGCGTATCTTTCATTGAATAATAGGGCGTAGCGTAGCTTTCTTACAGTCAGGGATAATTTCTGTATATATTTCTATTCGTCCGAGCTCATCTTTTCTTTTAATGAGACCGAATACTGGTTGTTTCAGGGTTCCTCTTCCTCGCTTGAGTTTTCCAGTAAATCATCTCTTTCTTCTCGCTCAGAAGTAGCTTTCATCCACTTCTACCTGTCAGCCTATCTTTTCTTTAAAGATCTGCAGCCTATACTCATATATAATCTGACGAAATATTCCAAAGTATCGATCAATGGTATTTGGATTTAACTCAAGTAATTCACTGGTTTTTGTAGCATCAATATCGGTACAAAAGTGTTGAATAATTTTCTTAATCTTTTGAGTACTGATTTTACTGTAAGGGATCATATGGAAGGAGTATAGCTTGTGCTATCTCCTAGGCAAGAGCC
>JANOQA010000018.1:0-5314 GCA_031422145.1 bacterium
TTTTGGAAAAAACCGAGTGGTCTCGGCATAGGGAGAAGTTTTGGGAGTATCATCGCTTTCATATGTACTAAAGAACGTATCTTTGAGCAAACAAGAAAGCCAAAAGGAGTCACTATTATAGAGCTCATTATCGCCCTGACACTCTTGTCAGCAGTACTTATCATGGCGTTTACCTCTTTTGGAAATATTACCGTCCTTCGAAATCTCGTGACGGGGCGTATCGATGTCAATGAGCAACTCTACGGAGCGGTAGAGCGTCTCGTAACTACTATAAAAGAGGGTGGGGGGATCGACTACGAAGAGTATTTCAACCGAAATCTCATCGGTTCTACGCTCTCTGGTGGTCACTACCAGGACTTTAGTGGCTATGGAAATTACGGTCGAGGTGGAATACTCGGAAGTTCGGTATTCGGATCAGGTGGATATATCTGTCGAAGTAGTACCTTGACAGATATAATGAATCCTACTACTGGATGTATCACACCATCTCTCAATACTCAGGGGCTTTCTCAAACGGGAGTTTTTCAAAGATATGGAAGCTACCGTTCTCAGTTTATCGATGCAAATAGTGACGCCTCCAACGATACCGCTCTTTGTGTAGGTCGCGGTATCCCAGGAAGAGAGAGAGGAGATAGCGACTGTAATGGGAAAATACTCGGCGACGAGGACGACGAAGATCTCGGAAATGGTCCCGCGGCCTTGCAGAGCTGACTCTATCCAGAGCTGTATCTCCAACGAAAAGTCCAGACGACTCATGATCGCCTCTTTCTCCGACGTCGAGTCGAGAGAGATCCCGATGCTCCCCCCGGAGCTCCATGTGACACTTTGACAGGGACAGGTACTGGCTGTATAGGGCGTCTTGAGATACGAAAGCTTCGAGGACGAGATCTCGGCATAGCTCACAGTCCTACTACTCCATCTGAAGGGCAGTTTGATGGGATCACCGATACGTGGATATGTCATCCGGATTTTTCTTGTAATCTCGCAACTTCTGAGGGGCTTCCACTCCCTACGGGTGACGACAGCGAGTGGATTCCTCTCCTTTCTCCTGATATAGACCTCCGTACACTCCTCTTTTCTCTCTCTCCGAGTAAAGATTTTCGGTACGCTTGGCGATGATCAGGTGAAGATACTACCGTTTCTGGCATGGTTCGTCTCACTCTCACGATAGGATATAGCTGGAAAAAAAGAAAACTTCTCAAAGTTCAAAATCCGGAAGTGACGACCAGTACTTCTATTTCTATCGAAAACTAGCTATGATCTCCCTCTCGAAAGACGCTCGATGAGCCGCCCTCCTCATAGCTATACTCATGATGGGAGTTCTCTCACTCATGATGATATTTCTCCTCGAGCGTATCCTTCCCTCGAGTCGTGCTGTAAAAGGCATAGAGCTCTCGACTCAGGCCTACTATACGGCTGGATCAGAGATAGAAAAAGCCTTGGCTACTTTTAATATACGAAATCCTGGGCATTTTCGGACTGGAAATGATCCTCTCGGAGTTACCTTTGTAGGATCAAATATCAATACTCTCCCTTTTTCAACGAATACTTCTACGGGTGGCTATTCTATATCAGAAACCTCTACCTATCTTCCTGAGTCTGGGAAGGGCACCAGTGAATACGATAAAAACTGGAATATTATAGCTCCGGGTCGCCCCGTACAGCTCTGGATACCAGGATCCGTAGCTTCAAGTTTTTTTAGTGAAATGGCTATCGATTTTCGGATACCTCAAGTCAAAAGTGGTGCAAATCCCTGGGAAGATCCCGCTACTTCTTTTTCAGGATCTGATTCACTTGCTGTGATTAGTTGGCAAATTAGTAATGGTGTAGAAACCATATTCCCAGACAACCTATCTCCTGGTCGAGCCTTCTTTACAGTATATCCAGATCTTAAAGATCAGTTAACTTCGCAGTTTGCACGAACGTCTATTACTGATTTCCAAGGTCGTCTGCTTTCTAATGACAAATCAGGCTTGGTATCTACTCTACTTAATGATCTTTCAAATTGTGTATCAGGTTGTAGTCTCAAACTCTCCACTATAGCCCCACTCCTAAGTCAGATAGGGAAACTTCCCTATCTCGAATATCGTATCAGAAAACATACCTCTGGATCTTACGTAGGAGGCTCTTTTCCAGGTAGTGGTTGGAGTAACATGTTTGGATACGGAAGTAATGGAATTATAAACTATGGACATACTCTTTCTCAGCAAATTCCCGCCCAATTTGCTGAGATCAATGCTGTTGGCTACGCTGCAGGATTTAAAAGGACACGTACTCAATTTGTCGATCAGCTCACCACAAGCGATGGACTCGACTTCACTATATTTCAGTAATGCTCCATCAGTATATCGTCACTGAAGATGAGTCGGATCAACGAGTAGATCGATTTCTCAAGAAAATATTTTCGGGAGCTCCGGCCACCTTTTTTTATAAAATGGGACGTACTAAGAAGGTTAGGATCAATGGGAAAAAGACAGAGCCTGGAGATCGTATATACGTCTCTGACCGAGTGGATGTCTACCTCAATGCCGAGGAATTTAGTCATTATACGACTTTCATTGAGCCAATAGCAAAAGTACCAAACTCGAAGATCCTCACTTCTGCTCAAATCCTCTACGAAGATGATTCGCTCCTTATAGTAGACAAGTCTCCCGGACTCAATGTCCACCCTGGCGATCATAAGACTACCGAGGCCTCTCTCATACAGCTCGTACAGGACTATCTCTGACCGAGTAGTATACAGCGGGGATTTACTCCAGCACTCATACACCGGATAGACCGAGATACTACGGGGGTCGTCATGATCGCCAAGACTCGAGCTGCTCTTCTTTTTATGCTGGAGGAGCTCCAATCAAATCATATAGAAAAATGGTATCGAGCCCAAGTTTACCCCTCTCTGAAAGAGTCATCAGGCTCTATTCGTGCTCCGCTCCTACGAATAGAGAACGCAAAAAATGAGAACAAAGTACGGGTCGATCCTACCTGACAAAAAGCTATCACTCACTACCGAGTACTCCAGAGTAGCGATCGTGGCGATGATGTCGAGGTACGTCTCGAGACCGGTCGGATGCACCAGATACGAGTACACCTCGCTCACCTCGGAAGTCCGGTGATCGGAGACAAGACCTATGGTGATCCTCGACAAGTCCGAGAGCAGCGTGATGCGGGAGTTACCCGTCAGCTTCTGCATGCCTGGAAAGTAGTATTTCGTCATCCAGTGACTCACCAAAAAACAGAAGTTATCGCCCCTCTTCCCATAGACTTTCTCTCTCTCTAAATCTACCCTGGCTTTTGTGCGTTTGATCCGAGATAGATGACTTGTCCGATCGGATTGAGCGTTTGGCGAAGATACGAGCGAAGCACGAGGAGTCGATCTTCTATAAAAAAGGAAAGGACATGCGATACGTAGTGTCGATCAAACTCTCGATAGGCATCAAATGCCTCACCGTAGACAGCTTTTGTCCGAGTGATCTCGGCACTCGCACGAGACTTTGCTCCAGAGAGAGCTATGGCAATATCTTGAGCTTCCGGAAATCGTTCGGATATACCACCCGTAGCCGTTCCTCCCTGTTTTTTTCGAGTAGCTTCTTCTACTGCAATCACTTCTGAGAGCCGATTGGATACGACCGTGTCTACATAGGAGAGGTAGTGTCGATAGTTACAATATTCTCCGGTCGTAGCATTGATGAGATCTCGAGAGAGTGATATACTCGCTCATTCGGTACTTTCTTTTGACACATCTCGACACTGGAGTTCCCCGAGTCTTCGTCGCATCTGTTCCGTAGATCGCTCGACCTGAGAGATGATATTTGATCCTTGGGGTCGAAATTCCTCGAGTATGCGAGTATTAGCTCGAAGTTTAGTATTCAGGATCGCACAGGCGTAGAGCGTATTCATCCGAGAGGCGTATAGGATAGATGACTTCTCGATTTGGCTCGCAAATACATTTGCCTCTTTGGCGGCGTCTATTTCGGCATTGAGAGATTCTTTGTCTCCTTTTACTCGATCGACGATGTTTTTAAAGGCAGCATCTGAATCTGGGGAAAGGATATCAGGATAGTCGACATGAACATACGTGACAAGAGGATTTTGTCGAGCTTCTTTCCAGGGGGTGGCGACATCGGAGGTCGATCCCTCTCCGAGACACACCCTTTTCACTGAGGAAGTATACGCCTCATAGGTGGCAACTCCTGGTACTTCATCAGCAGCTCTCACTCAGAAAGGAGCAAGCAGGAGGACGAGGACGGCTCACAAGATCGGGCGATACATATGGTACATGAGGGTATTATATCACACCTATACGAAAGTTAATTTCTTTTTCTATAAATTCACGATCTCGTCCGTATTTGAGGCGAGAAAGCTCTCGATATGCTTGGGCCAATTTTGGATTACCCGTTTCGAGATAGGGATTGACCGGAGTCATACTAAAGGCGGTACTTGGCTGTCCGTCTACGGCGAGTTTCATCACTCCTTTGAACTTATCCATGTTGATGAGGTCTTGATCGCTAAACTGAGGAGAAAATTGCTTGGCAAGAAACTCTGCATCTTCGGGACCTACTTTGTACGACATCATAGATCCCACATTTCCAAATATAGCATCTTTTAAGTTTACGTTTGACTTGGTGAGGGCGTCTGACTTTTGGAGCTGACCGAGATACTGATGGGCTACGATGAGTCCAAGTCGATATTTTCGAGCCTCCGAGAGGATCGACTCGATCGAGTCAGTGATATAGTTTTGAAACTCGTCGATATAGAGGAAGAAGTCTCGTCGATCCCCTTTGGCGACCGTCTGTCGTCTCATAGCAGCCATCTGGATCTTGGAAACCAGTATGAGTCCTAAAAGATTAGAGTTAAAATCACCGAGTATTCCTTTTGAGAGATTTACTACGAGGATCTTGGAGTTTTGCATACAGTCGTATATATCAAACGACCCCTTGGTCTGTCCGATGATATTTCGCATGAGTTTATTGGTGATAAATCCTCCAAACTTTGCCGCAAAATACGGGATGATTTCTCACTTTTCTCGCTCTCCCATCTTGGCAAAGGTCTGATCCCACCAACCTCGCACGACCGGATCTTTGATGGTACGACGACGCTCTTTCTGAAATTCATCATCCGTAAAAAGGCGAAGTATGTCCGTGAGAGCACATCCTCCTGGATAGTCCATGAGCGTGAGAACTCCATTTCGAAAATAGTCTTGGATACGTGGACCAAATATCTCCGATCCAAAGAGCTTGATCATGATATTGAGAGCGTCTTGGGCCACCATTTGTTTTTCGTCATCGGTATGAGCCTCGAGGATATTGATCCCCAT
>JANOQA010000019.1:0-5067 GCA_031422145.1 bacterium
TCTCGCTGAAACTCTCTTTGGAAGTGGAAGTTCCTATACGACTGGATGGACAAGTAATACCTGCGATCCAAATGCTATGACGGTGGTGGAGGTGAATCCTGGGAATTTTGCGAGTATCGAGAGTACGCAACTTGCTGGAGGTGCAGTACCACAGAATACCATTTTTAATTTTGCAAATGGGACATATACCTTTCCAGGTACACTCTATATAACTCGATGTAGTTGACTTATTGGTGAATCTGAAACCGGAACTATATTTAGTTTTACTAATAATTCAGGCTTTTTGATAGGGTTAGCTGACGGTCCCTACTGGAACTATGCACCTACCTTCAGTATTATTTCTAAGATTACCCTCAACCAAAATGGTGGAAATTGGCCTTGGTACTACATACAAGCACCTGGAGTAAATAACTCTCTGAGCAATATTACTTTTAATTGACTTTCATGAACAGTAATGGCTGTATATTCAGGTGGTGTAAATAATCCAAATATACTCACCGATATAACACTCAACGGAGTATCTTTCCCTGGGATATTTCCTTGGTACTAAGGGCTCAGATACACAAGTACAGATCTCACTTTTGAAACAATTACTCGGTAATAGATTTGATTTACGGACTCCCCTCTATATACTACTCACGTTGGAAAAGAATTTGGCTCGCTCAAATTCTTTTTTGTTAGCCATCACACCCCATTTTTATGATAGACCTAAAAAAAATAGAAGCCGCCATCAACCAGATCGGTGCAGAAAAAAAGATCTCTAAGGAAAAGCTCCTCGATATCATCGAGGCAGCTATCAAGACGGCATATCGAAAAGACTTCGGATCGAAAGACTCCGAGGTACACGTTAAGATTGATATCCCTCACAATACGATCGAAATTTCGGTCGAGAAAATGGTCGTCGAAGTAGTCGTCGATCCTGGTATGGAGATCGCTCTCAGTGATCTTGGTGAAGATGCGGATGGATTTGAGATTGGTGATATGATCGAGATGGACGTGACGGAAGAGGTCCTTTCTTCGGAGGGATTTGGACGTATTGCCTCTCAGGCTGCCAGGCAGGTCATCGTCCAAAAGATTCAGGAGACGGAGAAAGAAAAGATATTCAATCTCTTTCGTGATAAAGAAGGAGAAGTCGTGAGTCTCCGAGTCGAGCTCGTCGAGAAAAATAGAGTCATATTTGACTACAACGGCAACCAAGTCGTCCTCCCAAAGTCTGAGCAAGTCAGCAAAGATCACTATGTACCCGGAGCCCGGATGTATCTCTATGTTGGAAAAGTAGAGGAAGATACACTCGTCGGACCTCGTGTCACCCTCACCCGAAAAGATAAAGAGCTCGTGACGAAGCTCTTTGAAATGAACGTCCCTGAGCTCGAGGACGGTACCGTAGAGATAGTCTCTCTCGTACGTATTCCGGGGGTCAAGACCAAACTCATCGTCGCTACCGAGTACGACGAAGTAGATCCAGCTGGATCACTCATCGGACCAAAGGGTATCCGAGTCCGGGCGGTCGTCGATGAGCTCTTTGGAGAAAAGATCGATATCATCAACTATACTCCTGATATGCGAGATCTCGCTCGTGCATCGCTCGTGCCAGGTGAAGTAAACAACGTAGTCGTAGATGAGGATCAAAAACTCATCACCGCTACGGTAACCAGTGAAGAAAAACCAAAAGTACTCGGAAAGGGAGGGATCAATATCAATCTTGCCTCTGAACTCCTCGGATACAAGATCATCCTCGAGACGATCGCGAGCCCCGAAGCTCCAGCTCCGGTAGTCATCCACGATGAAGCCTCTGTTGCATAATTTTCCCTCATGACTGCCAAACTCTCTGTACAGCTCCTCGAACGTATCGCCGGCATAGGAAAACCCGGTGAGATCGTAGAAGTGAGCCACGCTCAAGCGATGAATTTCCTCATTCCCAAGAAAAAAGCTATTCTCGCTACTACGAGCGTCATCGAAGCAGAAAAGATAGCAAAGAAATCAAAACAGGAGTCTCGAGTTCGTCTCCTCGAAGAGCGAGTCTCGATCGCCGAGACACTCAGCGGGAAAGATCTCACTTTTACGCTACGCGGAAAGGGGGAAAATATATTCGGTGGGATCGGTGAACACGAGATCATCAAACGTATCGAGCAACTCTACCAAGTAAAACTCGAAAAAAAACACATCGTCCTACCCGGAGGTCATCATATCAAAAAGTCTGGAACGACGGACGTAGTGATATCTCTCTCAGACGATACCTTTGTACGTATGCACGTGATCATCTCGGTATGAAATACCTCGGTATAGATCACGGTACTACCACTTGTGGTATAGCCCTCGGACTGAGTGGAGTAGCTCTGCCGCTCTGCTCGGTAGAGACGACTGATATCTGGGAGACACTCACTTCTCTCATCGAGAGTGAACGTATCGGATATATCGTAGTCGGTATTGCCACCCTCCTCGACGGCACACGTACGAGACAGACTCGCATCCAAGAAGCCTTTGCTCGTGAAGGACAAAAGAGATTTCCGGACATAGAGTGGATCCTCGCCGATGAGAGTCTCACGAGTATGGAAGCTCATGAGAGTAAACTCTCTGGTGCAGAGCATACCGAAGATGCCATTGCTGCGTCACTCATACTTCAGTATTATTTTGATAGTCACTCGAAAGTATGCATATAGGAATCATAATGGACGGCAATCGTCGCTGGGCCACCGCTCGAAACATGGCAAAACATCTCGGACACCATCAGGGAGAGCGTACTTTTGAGTCTATCGTAGAAGCAGGTCGCAAGAGAAATATATCTCACCTCAGTTTTTGGGCACTTGCCAAGAAAAATATCGAAGAACGCTCTCCCGAAGAACTCTCTGCTCTCTTTCGACTTTGTGAAGATACGATCATTCATCTCGAGCCCCGTCTCATCGAGCTCGAGATACGTTTTGAGACGGTAGGAGATCTCACACTCCTGCCGGAGAGTCTCCAGAGAGAAATAGAGCGAGTTCGTACATCTACTCGTCATCTCGATCAAATGACGGTCATACTCGCTCTCGGATATGGAGGACAAGACGAGATCGTGAGAGCGACTCGAGCGATCCTCCGAGCTGGAGTAGATCCAGATACTCTGACAGAAAGGGAGTTTGCGAGCTATCTCGATACTGGAGCTTTTCCTCCTCCAGATCTCATTATTCGTACCGGAGGTGATACTCGTCACTCGGGATATTTTCTCTACCAAGCCGAATATAGTGAGTACTATTTCTCAGATACACTTTGGCCTGATTTCTCTGAAGTAGAGTTTGATCGAGCGTTAGCAAGTCTAGGAAATGCCACGAGAAATTTTGGAAAGTAACTATAAATGATTTAAGTAGTATTTTCCTTACTTCTAGGAGTCGAGAGGTATACTATTTGTCTCAACCTCCTGCGGAACTCTTCCCTGCAGGACTCAAACAGTCCTCGAAGGTTTCGAAAATATATAACTCCCGACTCCTCTGTATTTCTCGTACGGAAGAATCAATATAGAGCAGAAAGAAATTTCAGGAAAACGCCTAGCTACTTACTTTTCGAAGCTGGTCGGCATGGTCCGACCCAAGAAAAGTAATGTACGGAGCGGTTGATCTCATAAATCTTAACTATATATCCTCTTCAGATCTAAGTTTTCAACGACTTAAAATTTCGAGTTTTCAGACTTTTTTATACAATTTATATCCTCATGACCGACCTCTCCCTCTCGCAAAATAAAAAAGCCCTCTTTGACTACGAAGTCATCGAGTCTTTTGAAGCAGGGATAGAGCTCACCGGTAGCGAAGTAAAAAGTATCCGATCTGGCAGTGTCAATCTCAAAGGCTCTCATGTATCTCTCAGTAGTGGACGACCGATGCTCCTCGCCTGCCATATATCCCCTTACAAACAGGGATCTTTTCTCGCTCACGGAGATCCTACTCGACCGAGAGAGCTCTTTCTCCATAAAAAAGACACTCTCAAGCTCTCCGGAAAAATCAAAGAAAAATGACTCACCTGTATCGTCACCGAGCTCTATCGAAAGTGATCCCTCATCAAAGCTCGTGTATCTCTCGTACGAGGACGTAAAGAGTATGACAAGCGTCATGTCCTTCGAGACCGAACCCTCCGTCTCGAAGCCGAAAAAGCAACTCGCAAGATATTAAAAGAATTTTAAATACCCGAGAGATCTCCTATACAAAGAGTCGAGTCGCAGCGTCTATGTATCCCTGATAGAGCATCTGAAGAGTCACATAGAGGAGCACAAGGAGCCCAAGCCAGGCAATCCAAGGATATCGCTTGAGAAGAGTCGCCATATAGTTTGAGGCGACCGCCATGAGAATGATAGATATGATCAGTCCAATACCGAGAGCGGCTGTATTTCCATGAGCGGCACCCGCTACCGCGAGTACATTATCGAGGCTCATTGATACATCGGCAATGATGATACTCGTAATAGCCGATCTGAGAGTCACGATCTTGGCAGCAGACTCGAGACTCTCATGATCATGGGTCCCTGCTCGGAGATCTCGATAGAGTTTGACTACGACATAGAGCAAGAGGAGCCCTCCCATGAGCTTGACTCCCGGTATACCGAGGAGAAATACCGTCGATAGGGCAAATATGATACGAAGTACCGTAGCCAGTATTACTCACCAAAATATAGCTTTTTTTCGATCTTTTGGAGCGAGATCTTTGGTAGCGAGTCCGATTAATAGAGCATTATCTCCACTCATGACAATATCTATGAATATGATATTCACGAGAGCGATGATACCAATCGGCGTACCGAGGGCAATAAACTCAGATACAAGGGTATCAAACATAGATTTGGTGGTAAGATGGGCATGAGTATAGTGGCGACTCTCAAAATTGAAAGCAATATGGCATTTTCTGACTTTCTCAGCTATATACAGACTACATTCTTCCAAGAAAGTGAAGAAGATTTCGAAGATTTTCGAGCCTCTCTCCATGCTCCTCTCGGCAAGACTCTCCGGATCAACACTAACATTATTTCTCCGGAGGATTTTATCACCAAGATGACGCCTCGGGGCTGGACTCTCACTCCTACCGATAACCTCCACGTATATCGAG
>JANOQA010000020.1:0-2031 GCA_031422145.1 bacterium
GAGTTTGGTCGTATACAGTGTACGTCCGATCTCCTCCCATCTGATATCATCGGAGCGGAGATATTTCATCCAAAACGACAAGACTTTGAGATCCGAAAGGGTCCTATATTTCGAGAGTTTCTCTTGATCGATGAGCTCAATAGAGCCCCTGCCAAGCTCCAGTCAGCTCTCCTCGAAGCTATGGAAGAGTCTGCTGTGACTATAGGATCGAGTACGCTCGAACTTCCAGAAGACTTTTTTGTAGTAGCCACCATGAATCCCTACGACGCTCATGGTACCTATCTTTTACCAGCTGCCTCGCTCGATCGCTTCGCTCTCTCGCTCGAGCTTTCTCCACTCTGCGAATCCTCCGAAAGACGCCTCCTTCAGTGACCTCAGATCTCCCTCGATACACTTCATCCTGAGCTCGATCATACGACCCTTCATCTCTACAAAAAATCTATCGAAGATATATATGTCGATGAAAAGATCATTGCCTACATAGCTCGTCTGATCTCCCGTACTCGACTTGATAAAAACTCTCTTATATCGGGAGTATCGTCTCGATCTTCACTCGGACTCATGAAGGCTTCTCGGGCTTACGCAGCTCTGATGGGACGGACCTTCGTGATCCCTGAGGATATCAAATTTCTCGCTCCGTATGTACTCGCTCACCGAGTCCAGCTCACCTATGATGCTATGGCGAGAGGAGTGACACCTGCTTTGTATGTAGTAGAGCTCCTCCAGACTACCCCCCTCGAGTAATATCCTCTTATGCAGCTATATACTCAGAGACTTCTCGAATTTCCAGATATACGCCCTGATAGTGTGAGATCCGGAGATTTTGTGTCGAGATCACGCTCGAGATCCGGAGATTTCTATGGAATACGTCCCTATCAGTCTGGAGATGATATCTCTCGTGTTGACTGGAAAAAATCTCTCACGACGTGAGATATGCTACAAATCCGAGAGTACGAGACCGACACAGATCAGGCTCTCGTATGTATAGTATACGATGATCCTACTCTCCTTTTTGGTACAGCGGATCAGTCAGCTGGGATATATAGTATCGTCGAAATGATCGATATACTCGTGCGATCGAGCTGGCCGAGACATATGTCGGGGGCTCTGTATCTCATCTCACCAGACTCTACGATCATCCAGATACCTCTTCCTCGCTCGGAGCATGCCCTCGCTCAGTGCAAAAAATACCTCTTGGATCGTGCCTATGAGACTATCACGAAAGATGTTCCTATCCGTACGAATGGATATATAGGAGATCTCCGGGAGAGTATGGTGTATGTATTTCGAGGGACGAATACCGTAGACATCACCCCTTTGCTCATCGACTCCTCTCGAATAGTAGAAATAGAGATGGCATATCCATCCCATTTTATCCAGCGAGAAGGTCTCGAGATATCTACCCTCTCGGGTTCTCGTATCCTGGATGATGAAGGAGTGGTCTCGTCCAAAATACAGCGACTCTCTCCTTTCCATACCCGATCTCGATATGTCCTCGGGGGTGATACGTACGAATTTTTACAACGTACCCTCCATCCATGAATACTCTCGAAATAGCCTATCTCCATACCCTCTGACTCTCCTCAGCCGAGCTTCGACGGATACTCGATCCGACTTCTTTACTCAGTACTACGAGTTATATACCGTCAGAGAATCCTGAGTATTTTTTTACTTGGGTGGGGAGAAAATTTCCAAAGACCACCCTCTCGTACGAGTCATTTATCTTGGAGCTTCAAAAGAAAGATGTACAGATCGTTTGCGAGGGAGATGATCTCTATCCAGAGTCTCTTGGTCATATAGGGACTCCACCGCTCCTTCTCTATGTACGATGAGATCTGCGACTCGATATCCCAAAGATTGCTATCGTAGGATCGAGAGAGTCCACCCCCTACGGAGAGTCGATCGTACAGTCTTTTATTCCTTCTCTCGTAGGAGCGGGATACTCGATCGTATCAGGAGGAGCACTTGGGATAGACAGTGAGGCACATAGAGTAGCTCTCGAACACTTGGGACATACGATAGCCGTAGTAG
>JANOQA010000021.1:0-2848 GCA_031422145.1 bacterium
GCTCCTACCCTCTCAGGAGGAGAGGCTCAGCGGATCAAACTCGCTTTTGATCTCTCCAAGAGATCTACCTCCAAGACGCTCTATATCCTCGATGAGCCGACGACGGGACTTCATTTTTCTGATGTACAAAAGCTCCTCGACATACTCGACCGTCTCGTAGAAAAGGGCAACTCCGTGATCATCATCGAGCACAATCTCGACATGATCGCCAATGCCGATGAGATCATAGACATCGGACCAGAGTGAGGAGATCGATGAGGGAGACTTCTCTACTCGGGACCACTGCGAGGTATCCTCAAAGCTCCAGAGTCCTATACTGCCGAAGCTCTCCAAAAATACTTTACTCGGCACTCCGCTCTCTAGTATGATCCAGCCTTCTTATATCCAAAGTGAGATCGATATATCTCGACTGAGTGCTTTCAAGACTCCAGCGACTACAAAATATTTCTTTGAACTCTACGAAGAGACTCTCACTCTCTTGCCAGAGGTGTATGACTTTATCGAGCAGGAAAAACTCCCGATCATCATCATCGCGGGAGGGACGAACTGTCTTTTTGCCTTTGAGAGGTGGGAAGGGATCGTCATCAAGATCGCCAATAAGGGATATTCTCGAGAAGGAAATATCCTGACTCTTTCGGGAGCGGAGATGAGCTCGGCTATCTCGTCCGAACTCTACAAAAAATACAATATCTCAACTCTGGTCCCTTGGGTAGGGCTTCCTGGTACGATAGCTGGCGCAGTCATAGGAAATGCGGGATGCTTTGGACTCGAGACGAGCGATATCTGTCAGGAAGTCGTCGTATTTGACCAAGAAACTCGAGATTTTCGCACCCTCTCTCGAAAGGAAATAGGGTTTTCGTATCGAGAGTCTCACCTCAAATGACAGACTCGCTACATCGTGATATCTGCCAAGTTTGATCTCTCGCCTCGTCCTGATACCGCCTGGAATACGATCACTCCGGAAGAGCTCCTTCAGATACGTCGTGCCAAACAGCCTCCAGGTCTTTCCTGTGGATCGTACTTCAAAAATCCTTCTGGCTACTCAGCGGGTCGCCTCATCGATGAAGCGGGGATGAAATGAGCCATACAAGGCGGGATGAAGATCTCGGAGCAACACGGAAACTTTTTTATAAATACAGGGGGAGCCACGTACTCGGACGTCCTGGCTCTCGCAGAGCGGGCTAAATCTGCCGTCCAATCAAAGTTTTCTATCCCACTCGAAGAAGAAGTCCGTATCATCCGTAATACCGTGTAGTATGACTCCCATGAAACTCCAAAAATACCTCGCTACCGCTGGTGTAGCTTCGAGACGAAAGAGTGAAGAATTTATCTCTCGATGACTCGTCACCGTAAACGGAGAGGTAGCACATATCGGTCAGGTGATCAATCCAGATACGGACCAAGTACAGGTCCAAAACGAAGCCGTCAAAGAAGTCGCCGACTCGGTATACTACAAGATCAACAAGCCACGAGACATCGTCACGACGTGTGTATCTCAGGGAGATACCGGGATACTTGATATCGTGGATATCCCTGAGCGAGTATTTCCGATCGGACGACTCGACAAAGAAACCACGGGTCTCATAATACTTACCAACGACGGACGCCTCTCCAACTATCTCATGCATCCGAGATACGAACACGAAAAAGAATACGTGGTAGAGGTATACGGTCGTATAGAAGACGAGACCCTCCTTCGGCTCGGATCTGGGTCGATCGACATCCTGGGGTCAAGAGTTCAGCCCGCTACGGTAGAGCGACTTTCTTCGGGGACTTTTTCTATCGTCCTCAAAGAGGGGAAAAATCGCCAGATTCGGCGTATGGTAGAGGTAGTGGGACACATGGTCAAACGTCTTAAACGTATCCGTATAGAAAACATTCATCTCGGAAATCTGGAGGAAGGAGAATACCTCCCCCTCACGGTATCCGAGCGAGAGGAACTCCTGGCCCGCACGGTATTTGCAAATTCAAAACCTTTAGGTTAGGATCAAAAAGTCCGAAAATAGAGTGATGAAGAGTGTGAAAAAACAGTGAAGAGGCTCCTACTCCAGTTGACTTCATACAGTTCTTCATATAATTCGAGGCACGAAGGGGTTTCAAAAGCCGTTTCACGTTCGTTAACATATATGTTTCTTCTGAGGTTCAACTCAGAAGAAGTACGTTTTCACGTATACTCTTTTGAACATCCCAAAGTCTCCTCCCAAGGATGACGAGAGGACTTATTTGTCGTGTATCGACGGATGGGTCCTCTCGTTATCACTAACAGAGGTTAAAGCTTTAACTTCGCCAGGAAGTATACCTGGTCGTATGGTGATAGGATCGGAAAGCTCGGCAGAGCTGAAAGATCTTGAAATTCTACGTTTCTGACGGACACCTTTTATTCTTAACTTATAGTCGTTCTATGAGTACTCTCTTAAAGAAAGTTACTTCTACTACTAGTGCTATCGCTGTGGTTGCGGTTGCAATGAGCTCTACGCTCACTGCATTTGCTGCTTCAGAGTTCACTATGTACGCCGAAGAACTTGCAGAAGCTGGTGTTATTAACACTCAAGCTACTGAAGCCGGATACCGCCTCGCTGACAATGTCACTCGAGCGGAAATGGCAAAAATCGCCGTAATGCTTTCGGAAGATACACCAACAGACTGTGCTGGTGATATATTTAATGACGTTAAGTCTTCTCTAGGTGACCTTTGTGGTTTCATAGAGACTGCTGCTGAGTCTGGAATTGTCTCAAAACTAAATAGCAATTTCCGACCTTCGGATCTTGTAACTCGTGCCGAAATGACAAAGATGCTCCTCGCTGCCAAGGGTGTAGCTCCTACTGACGTTTCAGCTGGGTTCTCTGAC
>JANOQA010000022.1:0-1876 GCA_031422145.1 bacterium
AGTCTATTTATAGGAAGTTATTTCTTGCTGAGTAGGATTCTTCTCTGACATCCTCATTCCCTCATCCTGAGTCGTGAACTACAAAAACTTCAAACTGAAATTTCTAAGACTCGCACCCTTCCGGATCTCAATATGAAGATCAAGTTTGGATTTAATAAAATATTTAAATCCAAAAACGGTAAGATCGTTCTATCTCCAAAAAATACGGAGAAGTCATGACTTCATATATTTTTTCAGCTCAATAAAAAAGAACGCATCTTTATAAATGATCCCGTATTTATAGAGGAAAAACTCTCTAGGTTTTTAAGCTCGGGCACTTCAATAGATATTCATGAGTCTGATTTTCTTATTTTTCCTCTCTCAGATCACGAGACCGATTTATCTATTATTGGCACTCTCCATGTAGGCGTCCGTCCACTCGGAGAGGCTTATTCTAAAGAAGAAATTGAAGCCCTCCAAAAGTTCACTTTTGCTCTGGAACTTCATCTCCGGTATATCAATACCTACGAACAATTACACGATCTCAGTGTCCATCTAGATCAGAAGGTAGACGAAAAGACCTTCGAATATAATCAGCTTATCAATAAACAAAAGGAGTTTATCAATCTCATTTCTCATGAAATAAAATCTCCGATAGCAAATGCTATCTTTCAGGTAGATAGTATTATTGATGATATCCAGGACTCTTCTCTGACTCTCTCTGATGTAAATAGAGATCTTATATCTGTAAATAAGGCCCTCATTTCGGTAGGAGAGCTCACCAACAAACTTTTCTCAGTACAATACTTTGATATTAATTCGGTATCTCTCTTCCGAGAAAAAGTACAGATCGAATACATGCTCCAAACCGAGTTTGATATATCATCTCGTATGTATGAATCTATACAATTTTTAAACCAGATAAGTAATACTATCTGATTTGTAGCCATAGATCGTATTCAGATACAACAAGTGCTTTCCAATATCCTTGGGAATGCCATAAAATTTGTCTCCTCTCCCACTACAAAAGAAAAAACTATTCTATTGGAAGCCTATAAAAGTGATCGTACACTTTCTATTATTCTCGAGGATAGCGGTCCTGGATTTGGTGAAAGTGACCCGAATACACTCTTTGAAAAATATACAATAGGGGAAATCCACGGAACCGGTCTTGGAATGGGGCTATACCTCTGTAAAAAAATCGTAGAAATGCATAATGGAAAGATTACGGCAAGTCATTCCAAACGTCTCTGAGGAGCAAAGATATGCATTCAACTTCCTGTGGATTAAAAAGGTCCCTCTATGAATATTCTAATTATTGAAGATGAGATTTTTCTCGCCCGAAGAATTGGAATCATTTTCAGTGAAAAGATACTCTCTAATCGAGTAGATATAGTCAATTCCTACTGGGAATTTGAGACAAAACTTCACCTCGTACCAAGTTATGATATCATCATTACTGACCTCAATCTCGGAACCAGTGAGCAAGGAGAGCTTGACGGATATCGAGTGATTCGAGCTATTCGAGCTATTCATAAGCGGGTACCTATTATTGTCATAAGTGGCTTGAACGATATCGAACGGCTTCGAGAAGCTTTTGAATACGGAGCAAATGATTATATATGTAAGCCTTTTCGCCTAAAAGAACTCGAACTTCGTATTCTGAATTGGTTTAAAATCTATTATTTTCTCAATACAGAAAATACTGGCACCTCTTACTTTTACGGGAAACTCCGCTACGATACCCTCAAGAATGAATTTTATCTAGAAGATACTATAATCCCCTTAACCAAGAAAAATAAATATCTCCTTTCTCTTTTTTTTATAAGTCCAGAGAAACTTATACGAGAGGACTACTTGAATGAAAAAATATGGGGAGATATTTGTACCGAAATCG
>JANOQA010000023.1:0-9661 GCA_031422145.1 bacterium
AGAGCCTGATAGTGCTATCACTATATACTCTGCTACTGGAGTTACTCTCTCAAGACAAGGTATCATAGGAGAGAGTGTACGTAAAGCTATCAATCTCGAAAGTGGAGGAAGAGATCCCAAAGAATCTACGGGATATACGTATCTCCGGTTTAAAGACAAGAAGAGTGTCCAGC
The DNA here is from genome assembly GCA_031422145.1 of bacterium. GTDB lineage: Bacteria > Patescibacteriota > Gracilibacteria > BD1-5 > UBA2023 > JANOQA01. The sequence goes on from JANOQA010000023.1 coordinate 174, forward strand.
TCCTCGCTCTCTTTGAAAATGAAGGATGGGAAGCACGACTGGCGATGAAGGATATCCCCGGAGTCGGAATACCAAATGTCTACGCGGCTGACTATACGGATAGATATCCGGTGACTCTGGGAAAGAAGATTGGGATGCTTCTCGACTCTGTCAATACTCCACTCAATGAAATCACGAGCTACACCGCAAGTGGAGTCAATCTATGACTCTCCAGTATGGCTACCAACTCAGGGATACTCGTCATAGGAAATACGGAGAGTAATGCCACGGAGATACTGAGTGATACGGGAGTACTAGCGAGAGTCCTCTCACCGAGTAGTCTCGTGGTAGCGAGTAGTGGGGGAGCAAGCTCCCTACTTAACTGTGATGCCGTATCAAACACGACAGGAGCCGATGGAGACCTCGCTGAATGTCTCGATACTCGTACCCATACCCATCCAGCTGAGGCTATTGCAGCCAATGGAGGAAACGCGGATTTCTTTGATCGCAAATACGATATCATCAAAATGAATGGAAAATGGTGGATGAATGAACCACTAAAGTATCCTCGGAGCTCTGATTATCACATACCACCAGCGTGGGGAGGTGGATTGTCGTGGGGTTGTCCAGGAACTGTGAGCTCATGAAATCAACCAGGAGCTGGAGATTGTTGAGAAGTAAATGCTCTTGGATATCTCTATGCAACAGCTAATCCTGATTCTATTTGTCCAACTGGATGGAGTTTGCCGACTACTCCTCAAATACTAGCCCTTAACAACCAGACTAGTAATACTACGAGTAGTTATATAACAGGAAATCTATTCTTTCGCACTTCTATAGGAGTTGGCTCAAACTATGCTTTCAATGGATATTGGATTGGTAATGATTCTGTATCATACTATCTTGGAGGGTGAGGAACTATTTGGTCAGCAAATTTCTCAGCAAATGATATCCCAAATTATGGTCCTAATGGCTCATTTAAATGATATTCAGGCTTCCCTGCAGCGTATTCATACACAACACGTTGTATCAAAAACTAGCGTTACTCCTCGATCCGCTCTACCGGAGCAATCTTGATATTGAGTTTCTTGATCCCTTTAAACGTACCCGAAAAGGCAATATCCGCTATATCTTCTCGTAGGGAGACGATCGTCCCGACTCCAAACTGTGGATGTTTGACTCGTACTCCTACTGTGTATCCAGAGGTATCGTTAGATCTGGCGGGGCGAGCCGGGCGAGCTGGAGAGACACTCCCTCCGATACTCCCCCAGTTTCCAACTCCAGTCGTACTCCCTCCTCCACTCCAGAGTCATTTCCCAAACTGATACTCTGGTTCGAGGACTCGTATCTCGAGGAGTTCTCCCGGTATCTCCGCGATAAATTTAGATCTTGGGTTGGCCGAATACGTCCCAAATCGAAAACGTTCTCTCGCTCTCGTGATGATGAGTCGTTTCTTCGCTCGAGTCATCGCTACGTACATGAGACGTCGCTCTTCTTCCATCTCTTTTGGCTCGAGAAAAGTACGTGCATGCGGAAATAGTCCATCCTCCGCACCAGCGATGATCACATTTTTAAACTCGAGTCCTTTGGCGAGATGGACGGTCATGAGTGATACCATCTCATCCCCTTCCCCTTCTCGGTCTGCGTCTGTTATCAGAGCAATATCCTCGAGAAAGAGGGAGAGGGCTTCGTTTGGATCAACTCATTCATAGCGAGCAGCGAGGTTGGCAAATTCTTTGACGTTTTCGATGTGTGATTCTGCGTCCTCTTTCCCGTACTCTGCCTCGAGGTACTCGATATAGCGAGTTTCTCGGGTGACTTCTTCGAGAGTTTCTCGCACGGAGTGAGATTTGGCAAAGGTAGAGAGTCGCTCATAAATCTCTCGGAAAGCTATCAGACTATTTTTGAGTCCTCCAGTAAAAGCTCCTATCTCACATCCATGATGGATCGTCGTGATCGGATCAGCCGAGATCTGGTCTGCGAGAGTCGTGATCTGCTCGAGGGATTTTTCTCCGATCTTTCGACTTGGTACATTGATGATCCGAGTAAAGCTTACTCGATCCGACTGGTTGTGGATGATCCGGAGATAGGCGAGGATATCTTTGATCTCCTTTCGCTCATAAAACTTCACCCCTCCGTAGATCCGATATGGGATACTCTTGGTGATCAGGGCTTCTTCGATACTGCGAGACTGTGCATTGGTACGATAGAGTATAGCCCAGTCTTTGTATCCATCTCCACTATCGATCGAGGTATCGATCATCTTGGCGATCTCACGACACTCTTCTTTTTCATCACCCGCCTCTATCTCGACGATCTTTTCCCCCGACTCATTATCGGTCCAGAGAGTCTTCTCGAGAGCTTCTCTATTGTGTTTGATCACGGAGTTTGCTGCCTCGATGACGGTCTTGGTCGAGCGATAGTTTTGCTCGAGTTTGACAATACGAGCATCCGGATAGTCATGCTCAAAGTGGAGGATATTTTTGATATTTGCTCCTCGCCAGCTATAGATCCCCTGCCAGTCATCCCCGACTACGGCGAGATTGCGAGATTTCTCAGCGAGAGATCGGATGATGCGATACTGGATCTCATTGGTATCTTGGTACTCGTCGACCATGATATATCCATATCTCGTATGAAAATATTCTTTCACCTCGGGGATTTTCAGGAGATCCGACACTCGCAGGAGTATATCATCAAAGTCGAGAGCGTTCATCGCTCGCATACGTTTTTCGAGCTCTTCGGCTACCTCAGCTCCGATCGATGCCGCATAGCTGGTCGCACTCCTGCGGAGCATGCCAGCGTCCATGCCTTCATTCTTCCCATGAGAGATCATCGCAATGATCTGCTTTGGAGGGGATTCTTTTTCATCGAGCTTTCGATCTGCGAGGATTTGTTTGATGAGTTTGAGTTTGTCGTCTTCATCGAGGATCACAAAATTTTTCGAATATCCGATTCGATCTATAAAGAGGCGGAGAAAATAAACTCCGATCGAATGAAACGTCCCGATCGTCGGGATACCACTCGAGCGGTAGGGATTGATCCGCTCTGCTTCAAATCCGAGTTTCTTTCCGATACGATCTCGCATCTCACGAGCGGCTTTGTTGGTAAAGGTCACACAAAGGATAGATCCCGCTGGGATACCCACATCGAGTACGAGATACCCGACTCGCTCCGTGAGTGTATGGGTCTTGCCGGCTCCAGCTCCCGCGAGGATCAGCATGGGTCCGTCTATATGGAGTACGGCTTGTTTTTGAAATTCATTAAGCATGCCGAGAGTATAGAGAAAAACCCCCAGAGTACCAGGGATTTTCCGACGATATTTTGTGAGATACTAGCTCTCTATTTTTCGATAGAGCTCTATCATACGTGCTGCATCAGAGCGGAGTACTGCCCTATCTGGAGAGATAGCTGCTCGACGATATCGAGTCTTTTCCACGAAGTCTTTCATGAGAATATCGAGGTTTTCATCTCATCGAGTCGTTCATGAGAGTCGAGAAAGGAGGACAACGAGCTCATTTTTCGTGATGGACTCATTTGGTCGAAATACCCATCCTGACTGTATCACTCCACGAGCCTGGAGTGTCGCAAGATATCCGACGATCGCATCATCCGCTGGCACATCCGCAAAGCTCGAGACCGCTCCTCACTGTGTCTCTACGGAAAATACTCCCGCAAGATAGAGGATAGCCTCACGTCTCGTCATAGACTGACTCGGTCGAAATACGCTCTCACCCTGGAGAGCTGGCACCGAATTTGCTTTGAGGTAGTTGGCAGCTCGAGCGAGACTGGATCCCGCTCGAAGATCTATATACGTACTCGAAATCTTGACCGGAGTAGCTGGAAGAGCGGGAGATATGATAAATTCTGGGAGGACTGGAGCTGAGGTGAGAGCTGGAAGTGAGGTCTGCGTAGATTTCACTGGTGTGGGCAATACAGCTACTGGTACCGCAGTAATAAACTGCTGTTGAGTAGATGGAGCTGGAAGAGCTGCTACCTGGATCTGGTTTACCAGAGTAGACGCAGAAACACTTTGAGGAATAGGAGCCGTATTTCCTCGAGCGAGCGACTGTACAAACGCGAGTGGACTCACGGTATATTTCATAGCATTTTCTTTCCCGAGACCTACGTTTACTGCCTCAAAGAAATCAAGTCCGAGCTCTCGGAGATCTTTAAAGCTATACGGCCAATACGAATGAAACGGAGCATCGCTCGTATCGATCTGAAAGTGGAGATGGGGGGTCGTAGTGATACCGGTCATCCCTACCTTCCCGATAAATTGTCATTTTGTGACGGCTGTACCCTCGAGGACCGAGATCGACTCGAGGTGGAGATACGCAGAGTAATATGATTGAGCAGGTCGCCCCTGATACACAACTCCATCGTGTCGGATGATGACGTATTTACCATCGGCATTTTCTGTATCTTTTACTTTCGTGATGACACCATTCGCGATAGAGACGACCGGGGTACCGAGAGGAGCTCGTATATCTACTCAGAGGTGTGAGCCATCATACTCCTGAAAATTCATCCGATAGCTCCCCATATACGGAGTGATGTAGGTCCCTCGAGCGAGGAGGGCGATCTTGTCACGTGGATCACTATTTCCAAATACCTCAGGATCGTATTCTCCTACGGGTACAAATTCGCTCGCCGCGACATTTTCATAGCGGAGCTTTTTATCGAGATTTCCGGCACTGAGCCAGTTGGGTACATAGGCGATCGGGGCTACTGTCCCATCAAATGGAAGCGGCTTCACTCCGGAATATTCGAGTACAGATCCCTTCAAGAAAGGAAACCCTACCGAGAGAGAGACGTAGAGAACGATAAGTCCAAGATTGAAGATCCAAAGACGCTTCAAGAGGAGTGGTTCGAGGAAAACGAGGAGCATAGAGAGGTGATTTCCTTTATGCTAACATAATTTTGTGAAGTGTGCAAAAAAGTGGAATATCTCGAATATTGATACGGAATCGAGAGGTATAGTATTTGTCTCAACCCTCTGCGGAACTCGTCTCTACGGAGACTCAGACAGTCCTCGAAGGTCTCGAAAATATATAACTCCCTCCTCCTCTGTATGTATCGTACAGAAATGAAATATAGCTAAAAATTCAAAGAGGACGCGGAGCTCTACTTACTTTTCGCAGTTGGTCGGCATGGTCCGACCCCAGAAAAGTAATGTACGCAGCGGTCGATCTCACTCTATCAAAAAACTAACTTCTCATTTCTACGACTCTTAAAGATCACAAATACCTACCCCCCAAATTTAAACAGCATTACATCTCCATCCTGCACCACATACTCCTTTCATTCCATTTTCACCTTCCCCTTCTCACGAGCTGGTGACCATCCACCACACTCGACGAGGTCGCTCCATTTCACCACATCCGCTTTGATAAACTTCTTTTGAAAGTCGGTGTGGATCACTCCCGCTGCTACTGGAGCGGTATCACCCTGGTGGATAGTCCAGGCTCGTACCTCCATCTCTCCAGCAGTAAAATAATACTGGAGTCCGAGGAGGTCATAACAAGTCTTGATCACGCTATCCGTCGGACTAAAGTTAATCCCGAGAGACTCGAGAAATTCTGTACGGTCAGCCGCTGAGAACTCGAGCATATCGACCTCGAGCTTGGCACATACGGGAAGGACTGGAATACTCGTATCTGAGATCCCTACGAGAGATCGCAGCTCAGCCTCAGGAGTATTCACTACATCCTCTGCGACATTTACTGCGTAGATAAATGGCTTGTTCGTGAGAAGATGGAGATCGTAGATAAGGGGCGACTCCTCCGCTGTGAGACCCAGTGTGATCGCGAGTCCCCCACTCTCGAGATGAGCCTTGAGACGAGGATAGATCTCTGCTCGGGCCTTGGCTTCTTTATCTCCCGCACGCACTTTTTTATCGTTTTCTCCCATACGCCTCTCGAGGGTATCGAGATCGGCGATGATGAGCTCCGTATTGATGATCTCGATATCTCGTTTAGCATCAACAGAACCACTCACATGGTGCACATTGCTGTCGTCAAATCCTCGCACCACCTGGAGTATAGCATCCACCTGTCGGATGTGCGAGAGGAATTTATTCCCGAGTCCCTCGCCCTTAGACGCCCCAGCTACGAGTCCAGCAATATCTACGAACTCCACATTCGCAGGAATAGTCTTGGCACCATTGACCGTGACTCTGAGAGCCTCGAGACGAGGATCATTTACATTTACGATACCGACATTTGGTTCGATAGTACAAAATGGAAAATTTGCCGCCTCAGCAGCGTAGCTCTGAGTGAGAGCATTAAAGAGAGTAGACTTCCCGACATTTGGGAGTCCGACGATACCTACTTTCATGAGTGATAGTTCATTAGTAAACAGCTTCGACTGTGGCTTGTTGGACAGTTCATTTTGGAGCAGGGATTGCCTGCAGATCTCGGACTACCATGATCCCCCCGATGATACTCAGGAGTACTAAGATAGCTCCTACGAGACGAGTTACGGGGACAATATGGGTAGAATATTCTTTAAATTTATAAGTGTGTATCTTGGCCACTAAATAAAATCCCCAAATAGCGACGAGAAGGATAACGTAGAACGTGATGAGTACCCAAAACCAAATCATAGAAAGATAGTAATGGTCTTTCTATAAAAGACAACAAAAATTCGTGCGTCCGTATTTTCTATTGGGGAGCTACAAGATTAAAGTACTCGTATTTTTTAGTAAGCCAACGTTTTGACTGACGACAAAGATTGTCTACGTCAGCCATATCAAAGAGAAATTCTTTGATCCCTTCTTCGAGAAAAATAGTATTTTGACTTCCTTTCGTAAAAAGTACCTTAGATCATTCTATCTCATAGAGAAATTCTCGGATCTTTTGTCCCGCTATGATAGAGTTCATCGAGTGAAATACTCGTGCCTCTCCGAGAGATTCTCGCAGAGGTCCTACTACATATTTTCGCATTTCTTCTCCTACGAGTACGACGAAACCTGGAGAAAACTCGATGATAGCCTGAGTAATATCAGCATGAAGCTCCGCAGAGTCACGTCAGAGCTCTCGCATATCTCCGAGAAACAAAGCCTTTGTATAGATGTCTGGAAGCTCCTTTAGATACTCGATACCCGCTCTGATCGACTCATGAGAGCCGTTGTAGCTTCCATCTATGATAGTCGTATCATTAACTCACTGGAGGAGAGATCCCCGTCCTCTCTGAGGCACCATTTCATCGAAAATACTCGTCACCGTATGGATATCTTTTCCGAGTACTTTCGCCAGAGCAAATACTGGTAATATATTGTAAGATTGGTGAGATCCGACTACGGGTACCTTTACTGGAAGTCGACCTTCCGAGGTTTCTACCTCAAAACTCAGCCCCTCGATACTCGATGTGACGTCGATAGCTCGAAAATCTATTTCTTCTACACTTTTTCGACCGTAGGTGAGGAGTGTAGAGGGATCACGTGGAAAATCTGTGAGATATCGTCGAGTTTTTGCATCATCTGCATTATAGATGATAACTTTGGATCGAGGGATAATCTTTAATTTCTCAGCAACATACTCGTCATAGGAGGTAAAGTTTTCTACATGGTTTTTTGATATAGCGAGTATTACGGCTACATCTGGCTCAGCGATATCGAGCATAAAATCCATCTCTCCTGGGTGGTCTATGCCATATTCGAGGACGAGGTATTTTGGATAATTTCTCACAAAGAGCAACGAAATACCTTTTATAAATACTCCAATCCAGAGAAAAGGGTTATTGTGGGGAGATACCGTCTGAAATATAGTAAATGGTACCCCATATTCTCCGTTGTAGTTGTGGATGGATACAGAGGCAGCGTGCTCTCCATATAAAGCTACCAGTGAATCATACAGAAAATGTGCCGTGGTAGATTTACCGACGGTACCCGTCACTCCTATCACAAAAGGTCGATGACGACGAATGACAGCTCTAGCGAGCCTCTGGATGAGGAAGAGGAGAAACTTTTTCATAAAAATCGACCTAAGTATAGCGACGTTTCAAATACTATCAAATAAATCCAAAAATGGAGGAAGTTCTTATCAAATTTGCGTTCGTACAAAAGTGTCTATAATACTTTGCAGTATTCCATAAATAAAGCTATGGCCCAAGTTACCAAAGATGGTTTTGTATTTACGATACTCGACGAGATCGAGCAGCAGTATCCTGAGCTTATAAAGCTCACTCTTGCTACGGAGAGCATGGATAACAACGAAAAGCAGTATTGGTTTGATATATTGCCTTCTATGACCGACGATCAGGTAGATCGACTCTTTGATATACTCGAAACTGAGCGAAAAAAGCTCGAAGAGCTTGAGATCCGATACCAAGAAGAAATCCGAAATCTCAACGAGAAACACCTCATCGAATGGCAAGAATTTCAAAATAAAGATACTAAAAACAAGGTCGCTCAGGCAGAATCTGCGGATAAAAAGAAAGACGATACGGATGGAATCCTCGATATGCTCAATAACATTTAGCCGAAGAAATGATCGTCTCGAATATATATCGATACTCTCCGGAGAATGCTCAAAAAAATGTCTCTACTAAAAAGATTCGGCTGGATGATACCGGATCTCTCTTTTTTCAGATAGAAGCGTCTTCCGATAGTTTTATTCATCTGATAGAGTCCGAGCTCGTAGATCTCACGATCAACGGAAAAAAAGGATCCGAAACGGATGAAATCTATTTTTCTAAGATTCTCGAAGCTCTCAATCGTTTTCTGTATCAAAAAGAAAAGACATTTGGAAATACTCAAATACGAATGTTCATAGGGCTCTTTCGGATAGATCGAGTGACCTTTTCCGTCTGCGGTAAATATCAGGTTTATTTTTCTCAGGGAAGCACTATCACCGATATAGCCGATGGTATGGGAGGTCGAGATCTCGAATTTTCTTACGTCTCTCATGGTATACTCACTCCTCGAGACTCTCTGTATATATCAAATACAACACTTCTCGAATTTCTCACTCCAGAAGATCTCCTCGAGTTCAGTGAAGATCCGGAGCCTACGGTAGTAGAAAGTCTCCTCGCTCGAGAGATAGAAAACGAACGGATTGACTGTCTTGTATTTGCTCCAGAGGGACGCACTTCTCTCTTGGAATCTCTGACTCATACAGATCATACCGGGAGCTCTTTTCTCACATCTCTCGTCAAAACAGGGCAGAGTCTTGGGACAAAGTCCCTCGATATATTCCAGAGACTTCGTCTTCGGGATCGATGGATCACGCTCCAAAAGAGTCCGTGGTACATCACTATGACGGGAGATCGTCGCTTTCGTATGGGGATATTGGTGCTTGGGATAGGAGTAGCTCTGGTATTTTTATACCTGATCGCCAACTCTCTCTTTCAGGCAAGTCTCGGTACCGCTGTACCCGAAGAATACAAATCAAAACTCATCGAAGCCGAGCAAATACTCGCTCGATCAACTCGTGATCTCTGAAATAAAGAAGCCTTTGAAGCCAATATAAATCAGGCTCAAAAGCTCATATTTGAAGTCCGCAGTC
>JANOQA010000024.1:0-8647 GCA_031422145.1 bacterium
GTCTCCGAGAGTAGAGAGGTCCTCTGTATCTCAGAAATACTCGAGGATAAATCTCTTTCGACAACTCGGGAAAAAGAGGAGTTTTTTGATCTCTTCGAGTTTAGAGTGGGCTTCGGCTTCGAGGAGGGTCTGTTTCGCCCAGTCGATGGGGATATGAGTGGGAGCTACTTTTCCGAGAGCGAGGGTGATCCCTCTCCCACGAAATCCTTCTTCTGCTTCTCCTTCAAATCCTTTATCGAGTATTTCATACCGTTCGAACATTTTGAGTATGCTTGCGGCTTGCATCGGACTTTCAAGGCCTGCTTCTTTTGCCATAGCTGCCTGAGTCTTGAGGATGGCGGTACCTTTTCATTCGCCGAGAGCGTACCCCTCGTAGAGGGACTCATAGAGAGCGAGGATGGAGTTTTTGCTCGGGTGACTATTTTCTATAAAAAATTCTTGGATCTTGGTATCTCCGTAGCTCGCGATCACGACGGCAAAAGACTTCTTCCCATCACGACCCGCTCTCCCGATCTCTTGGTAGTAGTTTTCTATACTTCCGGGGAGGTTGTAGTGGATGACGGATCGGATATCTTTTTTATCGATCCCCATACCAAACGCATTGGTTGCTACGACGATACGGATCTCCCCACTCATAAACTGGTTTTGGGTAGACTCTCGCTCGCCGTGTCCCATCCCTCCGGTGTACATACCGACGGAGACTCACTCGAGTTTTAGATATTCGTAGACCTCACTCACCATTTTTCGACTCGAGCAGTAGACGATCCCACTTCCTCCGACGTTCTCGATGACTTCGAGGGTTTTCTCGAGTTTTTCCGACTTGGTACTGATCTCTCGTACGAGGATGATGATATTTTTACGGTCAAATCCACGAGTAAAGACTCTATACTTTGAGAGTCCGAGTCGCTCGACGATATCTTGACGTACTTTCTCAGTAGCCGTAGCGGTGAGAGCGACGATCGGGAATTCTCTTTGATGCTGGAGTTTTTTGATAAATTCTCGGATCTTCATATAGCTCGGTCGAAAGTCATGTCCCCACTGACTCACACAGTGAGCCTCATCTATGGCAATGAGAGCTATGGGAGTCGACTCGAGAGCTCGGATAAATACTCCCGATCCGAGTCGCTCCGGAGCTATATAGAGAAACTTGATCGGGTTAGCTCTTTCATCCGATCATTCCTGTATGTATCCACCGTGACGGATCTCTTCGAGAATATCAGACTGTTCGTCACTAGAGATCGTCGAGTTGATAAGCTCAGCTCGTACTCCGAGAGATCGGAGCTTGTCGACTTGATCTTTCATGAGAGAAATGAGCGGCGATATCACGATCGTAAGTCCCCCTCGGGCGAGCCCGGGGAGCTGATAGGTGAGTGACTTCCCACCTCCCGTCGGCATAAATACGAGCGTATCTCCTCCAGCTACTATATGCTCGATCACCTCTCGTTGCCCCTCTCGAAAAGCCTCGAGCTGAAAGGTTTCTATGAGGAGTCTATCGAGATCAGTCATGAGTGAGAATATTTGGTATGGTCGGGAGGATACTCTGTTTTGAAAATGAACCAAAGAAAAGAGGAGATCAACGTACTTTTTGACAGAGTATTTCCTTTTTTTCAGAACGAAAAGTTCTCTCTATTGTAGAGATTTAAATTCTACTTTCTTCCAGTCAATAGCCTGAAAGTACCCAAAAAATCTATTGAAATACGTCTTCCCAAATCTCGGATGGACGCTCGGATAGGGGAGTATGGTACAGTTTTTTGTATCACTTGCTGTCTCGAGAATATCTCGGTATATGGGCTGATAGGTCATTTCTCCTACGATAGCTGGTCCAGTATATGTTTGGATGAGATGAGAGAGGTCTCATCGCATCTGAGTGGCTCAGAGTTTTTCAGCGTATTCAGATATGAAGTCTATCCTTTTTGGACTCATAGGATATCGTTCAAAAAAGTTCGTGTCGAATATAAGTACTGGGGTATGCTCTGGATATGCCTGTACGAGAGTCTCGCTCAGACTCCAGGGAGTGAGGAGGAGGATATGGTCTGATGGGAGGGATGTCATCACTGGAAACCGAGAAAGATCGGTCTGGAGAATACCTGCTCCATCGGTACATTCCTCAAATGGTCCGACACGGTGAATATCGGAGATATTTTCCCATACTTCATCGTAGCTCCCGGTGAGCTCTTTTACACTAAAATTTCCGTATCGCTCGGTATTTTCACTCGTGAAAAAATACGGCTTGCTACTAAAAGTAGAAGCTACCCACTGCCAGGATAGATGATTGGATGCTATATCTCCATCGAGAAAATGATAGTGTGTCCAGTCGGCGAGGAGTTTCCAGTGAAGTCGGCCAAAATGACTGAGATAGGAGGCGAGCCACATCCTGGCGTGATTATGGAGATATCACGTTTCTTTGAGCTCTCAAATGATCCTATCGAGCCAATCTCTGCCCGTAGTTCCTTGTATGACGGAAAGAGGGAGAAACGAGACTTTAGATATACCAGATTTGTCCGGCTCAATATCTCGGAGTACTTCATCTTTTCTATGAGCCAGTACCTGAGTAAAGTACTCTTTCCAGATAAGTTCTTTGAGGAGCTGGTCTGCCTGAAATGGACTCGACCGAGATAGGACGCTTTCTACGAGCTCGGGAGTACGGATCACTCCATGAGTGATATAGGGAGAGAGTCGAGTCACCGCTCCCGTGAGAAAATTTCTAGTTTTTGCGTATTTCTCGGGAGATATCTTGGCAAAAGAGTCGAGGAGCTCTCTTCGGGAGAGGAGAGGAAAGGATGGAGTCATAGATATTAGATGATATGGGAAGATTGGAGAAATTTAGTCTTTTGCTTTTGGAGTGCTTCGAGATCAATCTTGGGAAGCTGATTGAGTATGAAAGGTTGGCGACCTTTCTTAAATATATCTTGACGATCGTCTACAAAATTCCAGTATAGCCCGTTCATGGGACAGGCAGTTTCTCCGTATTTCTCTTTCGGATCGTATCGACAATTTTTACAAAAGTCAGACATACTATTGATATAGTTGGCACTCGATACGTAGGGTTTGCTCGCGAGACGTCCTCCATCCGCAAACTGACTCATGGCTATGACATTTGGGGTGACTACCCACTCAAAGGCGTCAGTATACTGCTCCCAAAACCAATGATTTACTGAGTGGGGATCTATACCAGCTAGGAGGGTAAAGTTACCGATGATCATGAGTCGCTCGATATGATGAGAGTATCCGAGCCGATCTACTCGATCGATGACGGTAGAGATACACTGCATGGATCCTATACTTTCTGGGAGAGTATCCTGATATCGCTGTCCCCAAAAATAGAGAGGAAGTGGAGGAGTGTGAGAGAGATGGTTTACCTCGTGAATATCGGACTGATACGTCTCAAAAAAGTATCTGATGTATTCTCGCCATCCGAGGATCTGTCGGATATAGCCTTCTTTACTTTCGATAGGAGCGATACTCTTTTCTACTTTTTCGAGGATTTCCTTTGGCGAAATTAACCCAATATTGAGAGCTCCAGAGAGGAGTGAGTGATGTACGATATCGTCTTTTTGATACATGGCATCTTCGAGTCGTCCAAAGTTTGGGAGGTGATGCTCGACAAAATATTCGAGGAGATCGAGTGCCTCAGCTCGAGTCGTAGGAAAGAGGAAATTTTCTGTGTATCCGTAGTACGTCTGAGCTTCTCTGAGAAATACACTTCCTGGATTTTTCCAGGACGACGTAGGAGTATGATGACGGTCAAACCTTCTATTTTCATGATCAAAATTCCACTTTCCTCCTAGTGGAGCGTCATCTTCCATGAGAACCCCAGTTTTTTTACGGGCAAATCTATAAAAATACTCCATGAGGGGAGGCTTCGGAAACTTAGACTGGATTTCCCCGAGAGTAAATAAAAATTCTCTATTTGGAAAGAGAGTCATCTCTATCTTTTTCGGGAGAAGTTTTGCTTTGATTTTCTCTATCTTCGCTCGAATATACGCCTCACTGGACTCCATAGAGAGTATCTGAGTAATCCCTGTTTTTTGGACAAAAGTCTCTATCCCTGACTGAAAATTTCGGGCGATGATACACTGTGTAGTGATACCTCGTGTCTCGAGCTCTGCGAGAAAGTTCTTTCCAGCAGCATAGGTGAGTACGAGAGAAGCCGGATGAAAGTCTAGTACTTTTTCTCGTGGTCCGACGATAGGATCGGTGGTAATGACGAAAAATACATGCGTCACTCCGGGTTGGATATATCTTTCGGAAAATTGATTGTAGAGGATGAACTGAGCGAGCATGTATTTTTTTTTGAGTACGTTATCGAAAAAATCAAGAATTCCAAGGGGAGTCTCCGCGTTTTGGCAGATTTTTCTTTGATGGTGGATATTTATATACTTTGTATATAATAGTACATATATGGATATAAAACACAAAATTATTCTTGTATGGTGTAAAAGAGATCTCCGAGTCAGAGATCACGCTCCTCTTTTTGAAGCTCTAAAAATGGGGAGAGAAAAACATATTCCAGTGGTTGCGATGTATTCTTTTGAGCCGAGTGTGACGAATGCTCCTGATTTCTCGGATTTTCATAGACAGTGTATCGGAGATGCTCTCTTTGATATACAAAACTCTCTAAAAGAGATTGGGGTAGAACTTCTCGTATTTGAGCGACCCATTTCCGATGCTTTCAAATATATCCTCGAAAGGTGCGATATAGTGCACGTCTTTTCTCATGAAGAAACGGGAAATTCGATCACGTATCGACGTGATATACAGATGATGAAATATCTCAAAGCCAAGAATATTTCTTGGATAGAGTTTCCGACCAACGGAGTTGTACGTCGACTTTGATCACGAGATGACTGGTCTAAGATATGGAATAGACGTATGACTTCACCTCTGCTCCCTATCCCGGAGTGACAACCGCTCTACCTCACGGGACTCGTACTAGATAGCTGGCAGAGACCTACCCACTCTCGTCATATCCAAAAATGAGGAGAAACCGAGTGACATCGAGTGCTTGATACTTTTCTCAGTATCCGTGGCAAATCTTACATGGGTGGGATGAGTCGCCCCATTGCCGGACAAGAGGCGAGTTCCCGTCTGTCGGTCTATATTACCTATGGGTGCCTGTCACTTCGTCAGGTGGTACAGGCGACTTGGATGCGTACTCATGAGCTCAAATGATCCGGAGATACGAGATTTCTTCGCTCTATCCAGGCGTTTCACTCTCGACTTCACTGGCAGTCACACTTTATCCAAAAGCTTGAGAGTGAACCGAGATTTGAGTATCAAAATACTCTTTTTCTCTACGATACCATCCGTACAGAGTACGATGAAAATATCATGAGAGCTATTGAGTCCGCTCAGACGGGGATCCCTTTTATCGATGGAGTCATCCGACAGCTTCAGGCGACCGGGTGGGTGAATTTCCGAGCTCGTGCTACGCTCGTATCATTTGTAGTGAATACCTGTATGCAGCCTTGGCAGGGGAGATTTGCTCACTGGCTCGCTCGTATATTTACGGACTACGAGCCGGGGATACACTATCCACAGCTTCAGATGCAGTCGGGAACCATGGGGATCAATACGATACGCATCTACAACCCGATCAAACAACTCCAAGATAAGGATACGGATGGAGCATTTGTCACTACTTGGCTCCCAGAGCTCGCTCGCCTCCCTCAGTATCTCCAGGCTGAGCCGTGGAAGATCTCCTATATGGAGTCGATCGAGTATGATTTCGTACTCGGACGTGACTATCCGCATCCCATAGTAGATGTGGAGTCCGCCAATAGAAAAGCTCGCGAGGTACTCTATACCCTCAAAAAGACCATTGATCCAGGAGAAAAAAGACAGATGATCGAGCGTCATGCCAGTCGTAAAAAGCCTCCTCAAAAGAGGGAAAAAAAAGACAGGGCACTCAAGCAAACAACGGAGAATCTCTCACTTTTTTAGTAGGTGATAAAAAAGACAGATGGTACAGACGAGAAACTCTTTGAGAACAAATTGAGAAATCCTCGTTTTTTGATAGACTTTCCGCATGATGATGACTATGTAATACTATTGCAGTGGTCCGGATCTATATTAAAAATATCTGTTTTTTTAAGACATAGTAGTATGCATTCTGAATCCGATACCCGTGCCAAATACATTGATCCTCAGCTCCAGCGGGATGGCTGGATAGAGAGCTTGGTCGTGCGTGAATACGCGTTTACCAATGGTCGCAAGTTCGTCGGTGGCAAATGAAAACAAAAATATTCCGACTACCTCCTCAGATACAACGGAGTCAATCTCGCGATCATCGAAGCGAAAAAATACGATCTCCATCCGACCGAATGACTCGAGCAAGTAAAGGAATATGGGAAGATCCTCGATATCAGATACCTCTACTCGACCAACGGTCAAAAGATTTATGAGTTCGATCTCCTCTCTGGTACTGGTGAATATATCGATCAGTATCCTAGTCCAAAAGCCCTCTATCGACGGACTTTTGGGGAAGTAAATCACACTCGTGAGATCCTCCAAAAAGAACCCTATCATATTTCCTCAAAACGCCCGAGATACTATCAGGAGATTGCTATCTCAAAAGTAATGGAAGCTATTGCCGATGAGCAAAAACGGATTCTCTTGGCTCTTGCTACCGGGACTGGAAAGACGGTGATCGCATTTCAGATCGCCTACAAGCTCTTCAATGCCCGATGGTCCAAAGATGGTATTGGAAATCGTCGACCACGAATACTCGTGCTTGCGGATCGAAACATCCTCGTAGATCAAGCGATGAACACATTCAATCCACTCGAAAAAGATATCCTCAAGATCGACGGGAAACTGATACAGAAAAAAGGAGGCGTAGTCCCGACCAATGCCAATATATTTTTTGCGATCTATCAGGCTCTCGCATGAGGAGCAAGTGAAGATGAGGTGAATTTCGAAGAAAGAGAGAACACCCTGGGGTGAAATCCAGAAGAAATTCTTGAGCCGTACTACCATCGCTATGAGAGAGATTTTTTTGATCTCATCATCATAGACGAGTGTCACCGTGGGGGAGCGAAAGAAGACGGGAACTGGGCGGAAATTTTAAAATACTTTACTGGTGCCGTCCATCTCGGTCTCACTGCTACACCAAAACGAGATGACAATGTCGATACCTATAATTACTTCGGGAAGCCAGTATACGAATACTCTCTGGCTCGTGGGATCGATGACGGATTTCTCACCCCGTTCAAGATCGAGCGTATCAAACTCAATATCGATGAACTCGCCCTCACAAGTGGAGATACGGTTGTCCAGTGAACCGTGAAAAAGCCTGTCTACATCACCGGAGATTTCGAGAAAAATATCATCGTTGATGAACGCACCGATGTCATCGCCGAGGCAATCCTCAAAAATATAAATCCCCTCGATAAAACCATAGTCTTTTGTGTCGATCAGTCGCATGCCCTGCGAATGCGAGATAGTATCAATAAATACAAGACTATCAAAGATCCTGACTACTGCGTACGAGTCACCTCCGATGAGGGGGATGTAGGCCGAGCCTATCTTGAGAGATTTCAGGACAATGACAAGACTCTCCCGACTATACTGACGAGCTCCCAGATGCTCACGACTGGGGTCGACGCTCTCAATGTCCGCAATATCGTCCTCGTCCGTAATATAGGCTCTATCGTCGAATACAAACAGATCATCGGTCGAGGGACTCGCCTCTATGATGGAAAGGACTTTTTTACGATACTGGACTTTGTCGGTGCTACCAACGAATTTCGTGATGAGATATGGGATGGCGGAGAGGATATCACTGAGCCGGAGCCTAAAACTCCTCCAGTACCTAGAAAGCCAAGAGATCTCCCAGAGGGGCCTACTGAGCCGAAAGAGCCTACTCTGATAGTAGAGCTCGACGCAGGAAGAGAAGTAAAAGTGATCGATATCGAGACTCGCTACATAGATCCCGAGACGGGGAAACTTCTCTCTGCGAAAGACTTCCTCATGAAGTTAGTCGATAGGCTCCCGATGTTTTATAAAGACGAAGCTCAGCTCCGTAAAATCTGGTCCAATCCTGATAGTCGCGAAGAACTCCTCGTGCATCTCACCACTATTGGTATCGGTGAAGAGCAGCTCCAGAATCTCTCTCGTATGTTTGAGGCGGAGAACTCTGATATATTTGATATACTCGCCCATCTCTCCTACGGGACGGATATCCGCTATCGTACTGAGAGACGGGATATTGCCTCAAGTATTCTCGACGAATATGAGAGTCTGGATGCTCGAGCGTTCATTGAATTCTTATTTACTCTGTATGTCCGCAATGGGATCCGGGAATTCCGTAAAGATGGACTCTCTGGTAAGATCGGTCTCTTTGGTCGGACTCCGAAGGATCTCGCTACCGTATTTGGGAGTAATGCGGCAGTAAAGGAAGTGTACTATCGGGTGCAGGAGGGGTTATATGTTAAGTAAAGATTATGCAAAAAGATACTAATACGCTCTATGTATTCATCGATGAATCAGGAAATATGGATTTCACAGAAAAGTGAACCAAACATTTCGTTCTTGCTGCAATCACAACACTTCATCCTCTTTCGAGCTCGTCAACTCTCCAATCTCTCAAATATAAGTATCTTCGTGAAAATTTTTGATGAACTGAATACCAGCACTTCCATGCCTC
>JANOQA010000025.1:0-5271 GCA_031422145.1 bacterium
TCCGCTCCCCCTTCCTCGCCAAATCCACTTGATCAGATCAAAATAGTGGATATTTGAGCTGATGGGAAAAATACGACTACCGAAGATCGTCTCCGTCAAAAAGTCATCGCAGAGCTTACCAAGAGTCGGGAGCGGATGAAGCAGAATCCTGAGAAATTCCAGGAGCTTGTAAATGCTATGTTGAGACTCCTCACTCAAGCAAATATAGATATCAAGGTTATCGAAGAAGCAACAGAAATATTACTCAATCAATTCGATATAGCTCGGAAACAAGAGAATGTTCAAGCAAATATAGTCCACTCCAAACAGTCCATCGGAAAGCAGTTGGCTGAATTTGGACGAGATCAAATTGGCGGACAGTATAGATTTGGCCTCAAGAAAGGTCTCGAGGAAGTGGCAGATCAAAAATCTGAAGTAATGAAAGAAATGTATGCTGAGTTTCTGAGGAATCCGAGAAAGCTCAGTCTTTTCATGCGAAGCTGGGAAATAGGAGGAGACGATAACTGGAAATCCCATGTATTGAAAGTTTCGCCTCAGTCATATGCAATTCTCAGTACCTGGTATGACCAGTTCCAGAAAAAACTCGGTATAAAATTTGTAGGTTCTGATACAGACTTTGAGGTACGATTCCAGGAAATGCAAAGTGGGAAAGATATCGAAGCGAGTGTAATGCGGATACGTGAAGTTCTTTGAAAGAATCTCAGATCTATTAAAGAAGCCGGTACATTAGAACGTTGATTTAAGTTGACGGAGAAGGCCACTATTTTAAGTCTGAAGCCAGAAGTAGAGAAATTACATAAAAGAGCCACAGATACTAAAAATGAGAGAGAGAGGACTGCTTGTTTACATATACTCAAAGCCATAGAGGAAATCGAAAAACTTGAACTCCGATCTACTGATCAAATAGACAAGGCTACCTGAGTTTTTGATACAGTTAAAGCGGCTATAAAATCTGGTATTCATGCCACCAGTGATGCATTTTATACCGCTGCTACGGCTCGTATCGATGCTGCAATCGCATCTATGAATGGAGAGGTGAGTACTATGAGTTCTCGAGTAGAAAACGGAAAAGTTATAAATGAAGTGAAAAATCTCGGACAGCTCATAGGAAATCTTCGGGGCAAGACAGTAAATGGCAAGGAAAGTATCAATTCTGGAGATTTTGCAAGTTACGTAGATATCCTAAATAAAGATGGAAAACTAAATCTAGAAAGACTTATTACCGACCTTGGAGTCAAAACAGTGGAGTCACTCGCGAGAGAATGGTGAGTCAATAAAGATACTCCAGCTCAAAGATTACTCGCAAAAACAAATCCAAATACTCTCGGAAAGATGGCAACTGAATTTGCTCAACTCCGGGATAGTTTAAAAATGGAACCTGGTGTTTCCTTTACTTTTACAAAGAAATTCTTAGCTGAAAGACTCGGAGACACAGTCAGAGCAGAGAAAGTGATCGGATTTCTCCAGAGTCCGGGAGCTCTTCCACATCAGCTCATGACTGGACTTGCCGATATAAAAGATATGCCAGCATGATGGCTTTCATCTGAGCTTATACAGTCTCTTGCCGGACAGATAAAGAAAGATACATCAGCCCTGGCGACTCAAACGAGTATAAACTCTCCTCAGATGCTTCAGTGTAAGAATAGTAAAATTGTAGATTTTGTAGGGAGTATAAGCACTACTACACAAGATACACTTTCACCAAAAGAAAAAGATACCCTCAATCTATGAGATACATTTGACTCATTACGAGGAAAGCCAGATATACAGAAGCTCTTATTTAGTGCCTTTGCAAAAATCCAAAAACAAAAGGGATTTACTCCAGATCAAGAGAAGTTTATCCGAGAATTTAAAACATATCTCAACTACAAAGATGATGCAGCTCAAGCAGCAGTAATGACTCGCCCAGAGATTGCAAAAGAGATGGTAAAAACTACTGGAAATATAAAAGTAGTTCTTGATGCAGCAAAAAAGAAGCAATGAGTAGAAAATTTCACTCCAGAACAAGCAGCAGGAGTTATACAACAAAATAAATCACTTCAAGCTGAGATGACTCAGGTCACTACTCGTATTAAAACAGAAGCTACAAATCTAGAAAGAGCAGCTCAGGCGATCGACTACGCCGAAATAGCAAGAAATATGTATCCTGCATCTCATTTTGAGACAGATGCTACTCAGATCGCTCATCTCATCAATGGTACCTCTATCGGATATAGCTCGCTCTCCTACTCCAACGAAAGCAGAAATACCTCGGTAGTCACTCATTCTGACGATATCTCCTCGAGTCAGAGTAATTCTCCATCATCCACTTCTTATTATACGAGTGGAGAGGCATTAAAACCTAATATCTCCTATACTCTCGGAAGTCCTGGATATAGTATGTCTCAGTCAGATACTGGATCTCTCTCTCTTTCTCTCCCTGGTGGAAAGGATCTCGAATTTTCAAAGTCAGAAGCTACTGCCGCCCTCT
Source organism: bacterium (assembly GCA_031422145.1). Taxonomy (GTDB): domain Bacteria; phylum Patescibacteriota; class Gracilibacteria; order BD1-5; family UBA2023; genus JANOQA01. The sequence continues at coordinate 2,471 of JANOQA010000025.1, forward strand.
CTTTTATTGAAGTGGCTCAAAAAGTACAGATCCCTCTCGAAATATGTGGAGGTCTCAAACAGATTCTCCCAACTCTTCTACGAATACCAGAATTTTCGGGTCTCAAAAATGGAATGAGTCAGATAGAAGAACTCGCCCTCCTCAAAAAGCTGACTCAGGTATTTGGACTAGAAAGCATCTCTCTCGATGAGACGGATCCTGGAGCCCTCATGAGGTCTATCGCTATCCATACCGCACAGCCAGGCAAGAGTTTTGCAGAGTATGGTCGACAAAATGGAATATTTCGATCGGATGGTGTACTTCGAGTAGAAGAATTTACGAGACGACTCCGAGAACCAAGGCTTGGATAATCTTGGGTAAGATATACAAGCTCTCTCAAAAACGAAAAAATCTTCCTGACGAAGAAATTCGAAGATTTTTCAGAGAGCTTTGTGAAAATCTTTTGCCTTTTTTCATACCCCGTCTATACTACTTCCGTTGCACTCGCTGTACTGAATGTGTTATGCCATAGCGAGGGCCTTTTTATGTATTTATTATAGTCCCCCAACCCATGGCAACAAAAAAGAAGGAAGTAACGGAGACACCCAAGAAAAAAACTGCCCCCAAAGCAGCTCTTTCGTATGGATCAGCCGGTATACTTCCTACTATATCCCCTTCCGCTGACACCCGTATCGTAAGTGACGGTCCAAAGAATTTTGGCGAACTCTATCACGTAGAGGGTCGATATTTCTTTAGTGATGATCGTACGATCATCGAGCTTCCCAACCTCATCGAGGTACAACTCGACAGTTATCGTGATTTTCTCACGAACCGTCTTGATCGAGCTTTCCGAGAAACTTTTCCTATCCAAGACTTTTCTGGTGAAAAGATCGAGATCGGGTACAAAGGACTCATGCTCGAAGAGCCAAAGCACTCGGTATTTGATGCCAAGCGGAAAAATCTCAACTTCGAAGCTCCCCTCAAAGTGCGTCTCGAGATGCTCAACAAAGAATCCGGTGAGATCAAAGAACAAGATGTCTATATGGGAGGAGTCCCGCTCATGACCGACAAGGGTACTTTCGTGATCAACGGAGTAGAGCGAGTCATCGTCAATCAGATCATCCGATCTACGGGTATGTTTTTTGTACCAGATCAAAAGAATCCTGGTTCATTTTCGATGAAGATCATCCCACAAAAGGGGTCATGGTTTGAGATCGAAATCGAAAAACGTGGAGTGATCAACGTGAAAATCGACAAGAAACGAAAGATCCCCGTGACGGTACTTCTTCGAGCCTTTGGTCTCGAGTCTGACTCCGATATCATCGCGGCCTTTAAAGACAATAAAGACTGGCTTGCGAAACATATCGGTCCTACTATCGAAAAAGACAAGACCAAAACTCGTCTCGAGGCCCTCTATGCGATATACAAACTCCTTCGTCCAGGAGATCTCGGTACCGAAGAACGAGTACTCGACCTGTTTCAGACGACATTTTACGATCCAAAGAAATTTGAGCTCGGAGAAGTCGCTCGTATCAAGATCGACCGAAAGACTGGAAAAAAGAGTGAATACAACGAGACAACTCGATCTCTCTCAAGCGATGATCTCGTAGTCGGACTCCGATACCTTCTCGGACTCGTATTTGAGCTCCCAGATCATCACTGGGATGACATCGACCACCTCGAAAACCGTCGTGTACGATCGGTAGGTGAGCTCGTGTATGACAAAGTAAAAGTAGGTCTCGCTCGTACAGAAAAGATCGCCAAGGATCGTATGACGATCATCGAGCTCGAAGATGCTACTCCGGGTACATTTATCAATTCTCGACCGATTATTGCGGTCCTCAAAGAATTCTTTGGTACGAGTCAGCTCTCGCAGTTTATGGATCAGTCGAATCCTCTCTCAGAGCTTGCCCACAAACGTCGTGTGACCGCTCTCGGTACGGGAGGACTCACTCGAGAAAGAGCGAGTTTTGAGGTACGTGACGTACATCCAACTCAGTATGGACGTATTTGTCCGATCGCTACTCCAGAAGGACCAAATATTGGACTTGTACTCCACCTCGCCAGCTTTGCTCGTATCGACAAACACGGATTTATCACGACTCCGTTCCGACGTATCGGTCATAGTGCCATAAACGACGGAAAATCTACGATCGGTCGTATCACTCTCGACGATATCACCGATGACAAAGGAAACACGATCGTCCCAGAAAAGACGCTCATCGACGAAAAGATCGCGAAGCTTCTCGCGGAGAAATGCTCAGAAAAAGAGATCGAAGTACGTGGATATATCACTCCTGACTATCAGTACTTTGATGCGTACGAAGAGCGTCAGCTCGTCATCGCCGAAGCCAATGCGAAACTCGACGATCATGGAAACTTTGCCGAAACTCGTATCGCCGCTCGAAGAGTTTCTGAGCCAACGAGTGAATACGTACGAGAGATTACTCATATCGATATCTCTCCAAAGCAGATCATGTCTGAGTCGACTTCACTCGTACCATTTATTGAGCATGACGATGCGACTCGTGCCGAGATGGGTACAAATATGATGCGACAAGCAGTGCCTCTTGTACGTGCTGAGTCACCAGTAGTAGGTACGGGTGCTGAGCGAATGATCGGAGAAGGTTCTGGATATGTGATCACCGCAGAAGACGCTGGGGAAATACTCGGAGTCGATGCTAAGCATATCACCGTCCTCTACTCTACTGGAAAGAAAGTCACGTATGAGCTTCGTACGTTTGAGCGATCCAACCACGATATGATCATCCATCAAAAGCCTCGTGTCTCTCCTGGGACCAAGGTATATGCTGGACAAGTCC
>JANOQA010000026.1:0-5017 GCA_031422145.1 bacterium
TGCTCGATCACCGCAAAAGATCAGATCTCTGGAAATGCAGCGGTAGAATTTATCCGGCGTATCCTCAAAGATGACGAAGTCGGAGATATCCTGCATGGAAAGATCGTCAAGATCCTCGATGGAGTTGGAGCTATCGTCGAGTGGGCGAAAGGGAAGTCTGGTATGATGCATATCTCGAAGCTCGGAGTCACCGAGCGAGTCGAAGATATCTCGAAATATGTCTCAGTAGGTGACGAAGTAGACGTGAAAGTGATCAATATAGATAAAGAGAAGGGAAGAGTGGGACTCGAGAGAATATTGAAGTAAATATCTTTCAGGAAGATTTCTTGGTAGAAAGATGAAGAGCTCTATACTAAGAGTATATTTTTCAGTTACATGTTAATGCCACTTCATACCTACTTTACTGAAGTTGCCGCAGCACTTGCTTCGGGGGTAGCTACCGAGCATACCTATCGACCTGCACTTCAAAAACTCTTTGAATCTTTTACGGGGTTGGATATCCGAAATGAACCATCTCGAAGCGAGCACTGAGCTCCTGACTTTGTATTTCTCTCAAACGGTATCCCGAGAGCCTATGCCGAAGCAAAAGATCTCCATATAGGACTCGACAAGATCGAAAAAGGGGAGCAAATAGCGAGATATTTTGGGTATGGGAAACTCATCCTCACCAACTCTCTCGAGTTTCGTTTTTATATCAATGGAAAACGCTACGGGGAACCAATAGTACTCGCCGAGAAAAGATGAAATACGCTCCATGAGTTAGTAGAAAACTTTGATACCTTACGAGATACTCTCCAGGCTTTTCTGGCTGATCCCATCGATACCATACGGTCTGCCTCACATCTCGCACAGATCATGGGAGGAAAGGCGAGACGTCTCCGAGACAATCTGCGTACTATGCTCTGCGAGGAGAGTCGAGCCAAGGGATTATATGTCGATATATTTAAACTCTATGATACCTTCCGCAAGGAAATACTCCACGATATCACCTATGAGTCATTTGCCGATCTCTACGCTCAGACGCTCGTATATGGACTCTTTGTAGCGAGATATCATGACTCTACCAAAAAAGATTTCTCGAGAGTGGAAGCACGTGATCTCGTCCCCAAGTCTAATCCTCTGTTACGAAGATTTTTTGACCATATAGCCGGCGAGGCGTATGAAAAACGACTTGAATTTATCGTAAACGAGCTCGTAGAGGTATTTCTCGCAGCTGATGTCCATGCTCTCATGCATGGTCTCTATCAAAAGTGAGATCTCGAGACGCATGATCCCGTCATACATTTTTATGAGGACTTCCTCCTCGAGTATGATCCGGGACTTCGTATCGAGCGGGGAGTATTTTATACGCCTGCCCCAGTCGTCAAATGCATGGTGCGAGCGGTGGACGATGTCCTCAAAACACATTTTCATCTTCCGAAGTGACTCTCTGATACGAGCAAGATCGAGGTAGAGCGGTATACAGGACAGCTCGAGACTGACAAACGAAAGGCAAATTTTGGACAGCGAGCGACCAAAAAAGAGCTCGTACATCGAGTGCAGATACTTGATCCTGCTACTGGTACCGGTACCTTTCTCAACGAAGTGATCCGATATATCCATGGTCAAATGGCGAGCCAGGCAGGTATGTGGCCCTCGTATGTCCAAAACGATCTTTTGCCGAGACTTCATGGATTTGAACTCATGATGGCGAGCTATACGATCGCCCATCTCAAGATAGGACTCACGCTCGCTGAGACGGGAGTGAGTGAGCTCGAGCGTCGACTCCAGATCTACCTCACCAACTCACTCGAAGAGGCGAAAGTGACCGAGGTAGACCAGGGAACGCTCTTTGGACTTGCAGAGTCGATCACTCAAGAGGGAGTATGTGCCGATGAGGTCAAGCGAGACACTCCCGTCATGATCGTCCTCGGTAATCCTCCGTATAGTGGGATATCGACCAATACCGGCAAATGGATCACGGACAAGATCGAAGACTACAAATATGTAGATGGGGAGCACTTTTGAGAGCGAAAACACTGGCTCCAGGATGACTATGTGAAGTTTTTCCGACTCTCCGAGTCACTCATCGAAAAAAATGGAGAAGGGATACTCGCTTTCATCACCAATCATGGGTATCTCGATAACCCTACTTTTCGAGGAATGCGACAACATCTCATAAATACCTTTGATCACATATATATCATCGATCTGCATGGAAACTCCAAGAAAAAAGAAGTCTCTCCTGATGGCTCAAAGGATGAAAATGTATTTGATATCCAGCAGGGAACGGCGATATTTATAGGAGTAAAAACTAAGAAATAACTATGACTAAGAAAAAAGTCGTTGCGTATATAGATGGATTTAATGTCTATCATTCCATTGCTAATAATCTGCCAGAAAAGTATAAGTGGCTGGATTATCGAGCTTTTGTAGAGCAATTTATTTGACCAGATGAAGAGCTTTCTGAAATACTCTTTTTTACGGCAGAGCCTCGATGGGATATATTAAAAATAGCCCGACATAACGAATACTTAGATATACTGAAACAGTACCTCAAGATACATATCGTCTCAGGAAACTATACATCAGTCTCACGGACTTTTACTTTATGAAAAAATCCTGTCATAGATCCTCTAAATGCTATCGTTGACCCATCTAGATTTACCTACAAAACGTATGAGGAAAAACAGACAGATGTAAATATAGCACTCGCTATATTTGAAGGAGCTATGACGGATACCTATGATACAGCTATTATCTTTAGTGGAGATAGTGATATAGCACCAGCTATTTTTAAGTCTCGTAAATATAAGCCTCATAAGAAATTTATCTGTGTGCTTCCCTATAAAGGCAGAGGACAGGTGATCGCTCGAAGCTGTGATGATCATAAAAATACTACACTTCCCATCCTAGAAAATTGTCTATTACCAGATGAGATCACTCTCCGAGGTAATATCTATAAAAATCCATACAAAAAATAAGGAGCCTCATCTTGCGATGAAACTCCGGGGGGTGAGGCCTTCTCACCGGGTGTACCTACACAATACTCGATACCTCGCAAAAAATCAAACTTTTTTGCCGAAAGAATACGGAAGAGTACAAAAGAATACAATACAATTCCTCTCACTATGCCTGCTATCATCCATCACCTCGACCTCTACGGTCGTCGAGCCACAAAATATTCCACGCTCGAATCACTCACGATCCATGACCCAGAATGGAGTGATATCATGCCCGTGACTCCCTACTATTTTTTCGTCCCGAAGGACCTCACGGGGGATAGTGAGTATCAAAAAGGGTTTAGTGTCGGGGAGATATTTCTGGTGAATGTAGCTTGAATAATTACTGCTCGAGATGGGCTCGTGATAGCTCAAACTCGCGAAGAGCTCATAGACCGAATGAAGAGATTCTTTGATCCGCTCAAGACGGACGAACAGATCCGTAATGAGTTCTTTGGGAGTAAAAAGGCAGGGAAGTATCTCGCCGGAGACAGTCGAGGATGGCAACTCACGGAAGCTCGTCGGATCCTCTGAGACGCTGATCATGAGTCATATATCCGAGAGATCTCGTATCGTCCCTTTGATACCAGATATATCTACTATCATCCGAAGATGGTCGACTGGGGGAGAGAAAAAATATTTTCTCATATTGTATGAAAAGAAAATATAGGAATGATGGTATCAAATCAGCTTGCAGATATATTCACTCATTCTTTTATTTCGAGGGCGATTGTAAATTGAAATTTTATAGATAGTGCTATGCGTTTTGGCTCTTGAAACTTCCTCCCTCTCTACCTCTATCCTGACACTGACACACTCGACAGCAGTACTCGTACTCCCAATATCGACCCGACGATCTGGCAGGCGATCAATGCTCTCGTGAGCGAGACGACTCCCGAGCAGATCCTCGACTATATATATGCAGTCCTGCACTCTCCGGCGTATCGAGAGCAGTATCAAGTATTCCTCAAGACCGACTTCCCACGAGTACCATACCCGAGAGATCGCGAGCAGTTTGACTCGCTCGTCTCGCTCGGGGGAGAGCTCCGAGAGCTCCATCTCATGATCTCGCCTCGAGTGAGTGAATATGTCACCACTTTTCCAGTAGCAGGGTCTTGCACAGTGGAGAGTATCGAGTATCGTGAAGGGCGAGTCTCTATCAATGCAGATCAGTATTTTGGAGGAGTACCCGAGCTCGCCTGGACACACCCGATCGGAGGATACTTCCCCGCCCAAAAGTGGCTCAAAGACCGCAAATGACAGGTGCTCAGCTGGGAGGATATCGCCCACTATCAGTCGATGATCGTCGCCCTCTCGGAGACGGCGAGGGTGATGGGAGAGATAGAGAAGATAAAATTATAAGATATCTATCTCGTGGTAGTAGATTTTCCTCTGCAAGATTTACTCATAACTATTTGATAATCATATATCAGGAGGTATACTCGTAGTAGTTATATGACATCCGATTTAATTCAATTTCTTAATACCGTACTCCAAAATCCAGAGTCTGAACTTATTGAGTTTAAATGGGCCAAGGATAAATATGAAGACTCAGAGCTTTATAAATATATATCAGCTCTCGCAAATGCTGCTAATCTTCAAAATAAGCCAAAATCGTATATGATCTTTGGTATAGATCCAAAGACACACTCAGCATGTGGTACCCTCGCATGGAACCAGAAGAATCAACTGAGAAATCTCAAGGAGAGTATATACACTAATATAAAAGTCAGACTTCTTAACATTCACGAAGTTCAACATGAAGGGAAGCGAATTCTTGTATTCGAGATACCACCAGCTACTCCTGGAGTACCAATATCTGCAAATTGACACTTCTACGATCGATCTGGTGAAAGTTTAATAGCACTAGATATACGGAAAATAGATACCATCCGAAATCAAAAACGTAAAGACTGGTCAGCTATATATCAAACTTGATCATCACTTCTTGATCTGGATGAGTGAGCTATCTCATATATGAGAGTTTTTCTCTCCCGAGAATACAATGATCCTACGTGGAATACTGACGATCTAGT
>JANOQA010000027.1:0-4872 GCA_031422145.1 bacterium
GTCACTATCCTCGAAAAACTCGGGATCGATAAAACACGCAAGATCGAAACTCTTGATGAATCTGAACTTGATATGATTCGTGAAGAACTCAAAAATTATGTTATCGAAGGAGACCTTCGTCGAGAAATTCAACAGAATATCAAGCGTCTTCAGGAAATAAACTGTTATCGAGGTATGCGTCACAAGAAACGTCTCCCGGTACGTGGTCAGAGGACAAAGACCAACGCTCGAACGAGAAAAGGAAAGGCTGTCGCAATCGCTAACAAGAAAAAGTAATCCAATAATATGGCTCCAACACTTAAAAGAAGTAAAAAGACTCGTAAGAATGTACCAGAAGGGGTGGTTTCTATCACCGCTACTCTCAACAATACTCACGTAGTCGTAGCAGACAAGGAGGGAAATGTCCTTACTTGGGCAACCGGTGGAAGCTCTGGATTTCGAGGGGCACGTGAAGCAACTCCGTACGCCGCTCAGATCACTGCAGAAAATGCACTTACTAAAGCGAAAACGCTTCATGGTCTCGAGAAGGTAACTGTATACGTAAAAGGTATTGGTACTGGACGAGAACAGGCAATTCGAGGTATTGCAAATGCAGGAGTAGACCTACAGGCGATCTTTGATATCACCTCAGTCCCTCATAATGGATGTCGTAAAAAGAAAATTCGAAAACTCTAATATACACAACACATGCGATACACTGGCCCAAAAGTAAAACTTTGCCGAAGAGAGGGAGTCAACCTCTTTGGAACGGAAAAATACGATCTTTCTCAAAATCATCGAAAACCACTTGGTGGAAAATTCGGAAAAACTTCTGGATTTGGAGTACAGCTTCGAAAAAAACAGATGGCAAAAAGAATGTTCGGAGTTACAGAAAAACAGTTTTCTGCCTACTTCCGTAAAGCTGCCAAGATGCAAGGAGTTACGGGAGACAATATGCTCTCTATGCTCGAACGTCGTCTTGATAGTGTCATTTTCCGATCTGGATTTGCTCGTACTATCATGCAGGCTCGACAGTTCGTCGGACACGCTCACTTTCTCGTAAATGAGAAAAAAGTAAACATTCCTTCGTATCAGATTCAAGTAGGAGATGTGGTAGAACTTCGAGAAAAAATGAAAGAGTCTCCTATCTACAAGGGGCTTATATCAGAATTTGAGGCTTTTATGAAAGATAATAAAAGTGCCGAAGTCACTCGAGCAAAATGGATGGATGTAAGTCCTTCAAAGCTTACGATTACGGTTACTTCCCTTCCTTCAAAAGAAGACTTCGATCGATCGATCGATATCGGAAAGATCATAGAATTTTACTCGAAGTAATAGAATCTTACGCCCGTTATCTACCTTCTATGCATATCATTCATAACACGATCGGAGTTCCCAAGATTCGTCACGAATCTCTTGGAGCTCATACCGCTCGATTTACTATACAGCCCTTTCCTTCGGGATATGGAGTAACTATAGGAAATTCGCTGCGTCGTGTCATGCTCTCATCCATCCCAGGATCTCGAGTCACCGGAGTAAAAATTAAAGGAATGGGTCATGAATATACGACTATTCCTGGAGTAAAAGAAAGTATTCTTGATATCCTTCTCAATCTCAAAGGACTTGTGGTATCTCTCGCTGATGGAAATATTGAGTGGATTCACCTCGTGAAATCAAAAGCTGGGAAAGTGACCGCCGCAGATATCAAAACAAGCTCTTCGATCACTATTCACAATCCAGATCTCTATATCACAGAAATAGATCGAGATGGATTTGAACTCAATCTCTCTATCCGTATCGAGAAATCAGTAGGATATATCTCAGTGAGTGAGCTTAAAGAGCGAGAAGAAGATGTAAATGTACTTCTCGTAGATGCGAATTTTTCTCCGGTAGTATCTGTAAAATACGAAGTACACAACCACCGTGTCGGAGAAATGACCAATCTCGATGGACTCGAACTCGTCATCGAAACGAATGGAGTTATGTCTCCTGAAGATGTTCTTCGATTTTCTGGGAACATGCTCACTTCCTACTTTGGAATATTCAATGAAGAAGGTCTCCAAGTAGAAGGAGCATTTATCGGTGATATCAAACAGATTCTCGAGAAGGAAAAACAAGAAATTAAGAGTGAACTCGAGAAAGAAACCTATACTCCTATCGAAATCATCGGACTCTCGCCACGCACTCTCAATGCTCTCGTAAATGGAGAAATTCTCTCTATCGAACAGCTTACGAAGTGTACGGAAGCAAAACTTTCTTCTATCAAGGGCTTCGGAAAGAAGGCCATGACCGAAGTACGAGATGCTCTTCGAGAACGAGGAGCCAAACTTCTCGGAGACGACTAATCATACCTACCCATGCGACATAGAATAAAAAAACTCAAACATTTTAAGAAAAAAGACTCCGATCATCGAAATGCTATGATCCGAAACCTTTTGACGAGCTTCTTCACTCATAAGTCAATGATGACTACCGAGAAACAGGCTCACGTTATCATTGGAGAGATCGATCGACTCATCAATGTAGCGAACACTAAAGATACCGGAAATGCTATCCGAGAGATTGCCTCTATCCTCTTTACAAAAGAGGCTGGAAAAGAACTCATGGAAAAAGTGGCTCCTGCCTTTAAGGGTACTACTTCTGGATTTACTCGGATCACTCCGATTAAATACCGTGATGGAGATAGTGCCAAAATAGTAAAACTTGAACTCGTAAAATAGTATGAAAACTTTAATGCCGAAACAGCTCGATGGTAATGAACGAGAGTGGTACATCGTCGATGCTGAGGGGAAAAACCTCGGACGACTTGCTTCTATGATTGCCACCTATATCAAAGGAAAAAATAAAGTAAATTTTGCTCCTCATGTAGATAATGGTGACTATGTCATTGTTCTCAATGCGGGGAAGGTAGCCGTTACTGGTAACAAGGAAGCGGCCAAACTCTACCGTACTCACTCCCACTATATGGGAGGACTCAAAGAAGTGCCTCTCGCACGTCTCAGGTCCAAAAAGCCACTCGAGATTATTCGACATGCGGTTTCTGGAATGCTTCCAAAAAATAAACTTCGTTCCAATATGATTCAGCGTCTCAAGCTCGAACATGGAACGGAGCATCACTACGAAGCACAAAAACCTCAACCACTTTCAATTTAATTATGACAGCACTCAAATATTTTTATGCTGTAGGACGTCGAAAGACTTCTGTGGCTCAGGTACGACTCTTCGTCGCTGCTGGAGAATCCAAGATCAACGGGAAACCTATCCAGTCTTACATTCATCGAGGAGATCTATTTACGAAGCTTCTAGCTCCAGTAAAAACTGCGGGACTTCAAGATCGAGTATACTTTGAAATCTTGGTAGCAGGAGGAGGAGAATCATCTCAAGCCGGAGCTATCGCTCATGGTATTGCACGAGCTCTCGTAGTATCGAGTGAAGATCTTCGCAAACCACTTCGTGGAGCTGGACTTCTCACTCGAGATGCACGAAAGGTAGAGCGAAAGAAACCAGGACTCCACAAAGCTCGAAAAGCTCCTACTTGGTCGAAGCGTTAATTTTCTATATATCACATGACAACGATTAATCAGCTTGTTCGAAAGCCCCGAAAAGATAAAGTGCGAAAGAGTAAATCTCCCGCTCTTCAGGTGGTCAAGAACAATATCAAACGTATTACCACTCCTCTTGCTTCTCCCCAGAAACGAGGTGTATGTACCAAGGTATATACGATGACTCCAAAAAAGCCAAACTCTGCTCTTCGTAAAGTAGCAAAAGTTCGACTGACAAATGGATACGAAGTCATCTGTTATATCGGAGGAGAAGGACACAATCTTCAAGAACACTCGGTAGTACTCATCCGTGGAGGTCGTGTAAAAGATCTTCCAGGAGTACGATATCATATCGTACGAGGAGTACTCGATACACAAGGAGTAGAAAAACGAGGACAAGGACGTAGTCAGTACGGAGCGAAGAGACCGAAAGCAAAGAAATAAAACCATCCTAATTAACTATCTATGAGTACGAAAGGAAGTGTCTCTCTGAATGCAAAAAACGAGAAACTCTCGAAATTCATCAACTACATCATGCGAGGGGGTAAAAAATATCTCGCCATGAAAATAGTTTCTAATGCGTTTGATGTATTAAAGACTAAGGGGCACGCAAATCCAGAAGAAGTCTTTGAAAAGGCTCTTGAAAATGTCATGCCTCGGATCGAGGTTCGACCAAAACGAGTTGGAGGTTCTATTTACCAAGTACCCCAAGAAGTAAAACCTCGACGACAGCTCGCCCTCGCGATCCGATGGATTTTGGCTTCTGCTCGAGCGAAGTCAGGAGGAGAGTTTTCTAACTTTCTTGCTACAGAGTTAATCGAAGCATCTCAAGAGACCGGAAATGCAGTAAAAAAGAAAGTAGAAGTATACAAGATGGCTGAAGCAAACAAGGCATTCGCTCGATTTGCAAATAAGTAATTAACTCGGCCGTATTCTCGGTCCCAAACTAGAACTAATTTTATACTATGGCACATAAGAAAGCCCAAGGTTCCACCACCAACGGTCGTGATTCACAAGCAAAACGACTCGGGGTAAAGCTCTACGGTGGTCAGCCAGCTATATCTGGAAATATCATCATCCGACAGAAAGGAAATACCTTCTGGCCAGGAAAAAATGTATCTCAGGGAACTGACTTTACTCTTTTTGCTACGGCACCTGGTATAGTACAGTTTGAGGAAAAACGACGAACCCGTTTTGATGGGCGAGTCTACCGAGATATTTACGTGAACGTGATCTAATTCTGTAGAGATATTAAAAAGACCTGAGTGATCAGGTCTTTTTATAAGCTAGAGACTTCCGTTTAATTTAAATCTTTTTTAAGTCTAGTCACTAGTTAGCTACCATTTACCAA
>JANOQA010000028.1:0-6809 GCA_031422145.1 bacterium
CTTTCGAGATAGAGATCAACCGCTTCCTTTTTTCTATTTTTTTCGTCGGCGAGAGAAAGTATCTGAGGAAGGGAATACTCGGTACTTCCCAATATATCTTTTGTCTGACTCGGTATGACCGAGAGTACGAGAGACTTTTCAAATATGTCACCAGAGGTCTCGTAGAGATTAAATACTCGAGTCACGAGCCATCGAAGCGGATTATCTGAGGTACAACGGTCCTTGAAATACATCTCGAGCATCTCCCATTCACCGAGGCTTATAGAGGAGGGAGAAGGAGTTCATAGGGGTTGCTCTTTTCGCTGGAGCGTCCCGATAAGATCTTGTAGAAGACGGAGCTGGATGGTTGGATCAGTAATATCTTTAAAATTCCGATCAGCGTCGTCGAGCGTAGCGGAGGAATAAAGACGCAAATTCATAGTTGTACTATATCAAAATACACTCCATAAATCAATACTACACGAGCGTATCTTGTCACATCAAGATAGAACTCGACTTGCCAACGGGAATACCCTCACTATCATTTCGCTATGAAACGTATTATCACAGGCCTCAAAGCTACCGGAGAGCAACTCCACCTCGGTAATCTCATTGGAGCAGAGCTTCCATTTGACTCACTCATCGAGGGGAATGACGCGGCGATATTTATCGCTGATCTTCACTCACTCACCTCGGTAAAAGATGGTCCTCAGCTTCGTAAAAATGTGATGGAGCTCGCCCTCACGTATCTTTCTGTCCATTGACTAGAGCGAGAGTATACAATCTTTCGTCAGTCGGATATCCCCGCACTTCCGAAACTCAACTGGATCCTCGCCAATGTAACTCCACTTTCCCTGATGCTTCGGGCTCATTCCTACAAAGATGCCCAAGCAAAGGTTACGGATATGAATATGGGGACTTTTACGTACCCGATCCTCATGGCAGCGGATATCATCGGATATGATATCGATATCGTCCCCGTCGGTCAGGATCAAAAACAACACGTGGAAATGGCTCGAGATATCGCCCGAGCCTTCAATAAAACATACGGAGAAGAAGTATTTATAGAGCCTCAAGAATATATTCGTCCCGAGGTAGCGACTCTCCCAGGGATCGACGGTCGAAAAATGAGCAAGAGCTACGGGAATTTTATCGGGATATTTGATACTGAGGCGGTCATGAAGAAAAAGATCATGTCGATCGTCACTGACTCTAAATGAGTTGATGAACCGAAAGATCCAGATACGTGTCATGTATTTGCTCTGATGAAACCTATGGCATCTGCGGAGCGACTCATCTCCGTACGAGAGAAGTATCTCCAAGGAGGCTACGGATATGGTCATGCAAAGTTGGAGCTTCTAGAAATAGCACTTGATTTTCTCGCTCCGATTCGTAGCGCACGAGCTCGTCTCGAGACAGATCTTGCCTATGTTGAGTCTCGTCTCGTTGCTGGAGCTCTCAAGATGAATGGCGTGATCGATACTAAGATGCAGAAGGTGTCGGAGCTGGTGGGGGTATAGGCTATCCTATTTTAGATCTTAGTAAAAAATCGAGGATCTCTTTTTTTGATATACCAGTACTCTTTTCGAGATAGGATACGAGTCTCTGATAGTCTTTTTTCTTGTGAGACGGTAACCCCTTCAGGAACGTAGGTGGAACTTGTGAAAGAATCATCTGAAGATAGACATTGCTTGGATAAAACAGATAGCCACTTTTTCAGGATCGTCATCTTATAATACTAGCAAGTGTTTTTTGATATTCGCTAAAAGGGAGATAGACATGAGTGCGGATATCTTCGATGAGGTGGGCTTGTATTTCTCTGGGATTCCACTGTACTCGAACGTCTCGATAATTTTCTGATATTGAGACGTTCTCACGTTCTTCATCTGATCCGTGTATGAGGAGATGGGCCATCTTTTTGACTCATTCAGCATGTGGGTACAGGGGAAGCTTTCAGAAGCTTTCGATAATGGTGAGATATTTTGATACTTCCTGATTTATGAGTACTGCGGCGTTACTCACGGTACCATCTGGAGCAATATGTACTTTATTCCTTAAGGGGAGAGTGAGTTGATGTCGTATCTCAGGAGTGATGAGATATCACGAGAAATGTGCAAAAAAATCTCATTGAGTTGCTATGATAGATGGAAATTCGAGGAGATATTCCCCAAGAGAGTGGGCTCCTTCCTTTGGAATAAAAGGAATCCTCTCATCTATAACATCTCACTTGGTATTCTTCTTTTTTTCGTAGAGCTCGTATCCTACACTTTCTATTACTTCGATAAAATCCGAGGTTATGTAGTGGTTACAGATATCTTTTGTATGTACTTTTCCTCATACATTTGAGGTAATAGTGTGAGTACCGAGTGGATCGAGAGCTTCTAAATTTTCACACTGTTCACAGACTCTTGTCCAAAGTGTAAAATCCCCTCGTTCCGCACAAAGGAGGTAGAGAAGTCCTAAGTTTTTTGCAGTCGTCCAGCCCGGATCGATAGTAAATAAATAATTCGAAACAAATAGTACGTTTTTGAGTTTGGGAAAATCTTCACAGAGACGTATACTAGCCTGGGAAAGAAAATAGGTATCTCGTAAGGGATGATTGGATCCTCTTCACTGAAACATCTCCTGGAGAGTATCTACGGGTTCTCCTATGTATATCGTTCCAGAAAAACTGGCTCGAGTTTTCCCTACGAGAGCCAGTGTCGGAGAATACTGAAATAACCGAGGAGTAGCACTCTCTCTTTTGGATCAGACAATACCACAATTGTCTAATTTACTTCAGATAGATCAAAAATACATAATACATTTATACGTAAAAATATAGTTGAGTCAATGAAAACCATCATTATCGATATAGCCCCGACCAACACAACGAGAGAAGATCTCGATCTTCGTATGGTGGAGCTCGCATCACTTGTCTCGACCTATGGTGGTATCACGATCGTGCAGGAGGTACAAAAGCGAGACACTCCGGAATATAGGACGTATGTCGGTACCGGAAAACTCGATGAGGTGATCGCCCAAGGAGAGGAGCTCGGAGCCGAACTCATCGTGATCGGGAATATCATGAAAAGCTCGCAGATCTATCAGGTCAATGAGATCCTAAGAAAGAAAGGATCCAAGATCGTAGCTTGGGATCGGGTTGATCTCATCCTCAAGATATTTGCTCTCCATGCGACGAGTCCCGAGGCAAAACTCCAGATCGAGCTCGCCGCCATAAAACACATGGGACCTCGGATCTATGGTATGGGGATGGATCTCTCCCGTCAGGGAGGAGGGTCGAAGAATGCAAAGTGACAAGGAGAGACCAATACCGAGATCATGAAGCGTCATCTCCGAGAACAAGCCGAGAAGATCAAAGAGAAACTCCAGGTGTATGAACGAACTCGGTCTGAGCATCGTAGACGAAGACTCCGACAGGGATTTACTACGATCGGGATCGTCGGATATACGAATGCTGGAAAATCTACTCTTTTTAATACACTCACCAAGAAATCTGTCCTCGCTGAAGACAAGCTCTTTGCGACTCTCGGGACCTCCGTCGGTAAAGTCTATGTAGCGAGCGAAGATGGCCGAGGGACGGAGTTCCTCGTCAATGATACGGTAGGATTTATCCGAGATCTCCCACCTGAGCTCATAGCTGCTTTTTCCTCGACACTCGAGGACTCGATCGAGTCAACGCTCCTCCTCCATGTAGTCGACGCGGGAGATCTAGATATGATACGAAAAATGGCCGTCGTAGATGAGACACTCGCCAAGATCGGAGCGACTCAGTCGAGAAAAATCGTATTTAATAAATGTGATCAGATAGATCTCGGGCGTCGTATGGAGCTCATGACGAGCTTTCCAGACGCACTTTTTGTCAGTGCGGTGAGTGGGGAGGGGGTAGAGGAGCTGAAGAGAGCTATCTTGACTCAAATATAAATCCTATTAAAAAAATCCCTGACTTTCATCAGGGATTTGATTTATCGTCTCGCGAGTTGCTCTCTCGCTATATCTTTGCGGTACTCTTGCTCGAGTTCTACGAGAGCGGTCATAGAGGTCATATCTCCTTGAGCTCGGTACTCTGCCATGAGTTTTTCAGCCTCAGCTTTACGAGCGGAGATTTCTGCAAGATCATGACCCCCCTCTTCGATGATATCGGCGAGGATACGTACTTCCGATCCATTGGTCTCGACGACTCCTCCTCCGAGGATGAGCTCTTTTGAGCTATCCTGAGTCCGAACAGTGATAATACCTGGTATGATAGCACTCATGAGAGGCACATGACCAGGGAGTATAGTGATCACGCCAGAGCTCGTCGGTAGAGTCACTGATATAGTCTCAGTATCGAGAGCTACTCCAGAGATAGAGGTGAGGATAGTTCGCATAAATTCTAGGTTACTTTACTTCTGCTTTTTCTTTTTCATAGCTGGCTACTACGTCTTCGATCGTGCCTTTGTACATGAAGTGTTTTTCTCCGACATGATCGAGTCCTCCATCTACGATCATCTTAAATCCTCGTACCGTATCAGAGAGTTTTGCATAGACTCCTGGAGTACCGGTAAACTGCTCAGCTACGAAGAATGGCTGAGAGAAGAATTTTTGAATCTTTCGAGCTCGTGCCACGGCTCTCTTGTCGTCGTCTGAGAGTTCATCCATACCGAGTATGGCGATGATATCTTGGAGCTCTTTGTATCGCTGGAGGATCTTTTGGCAAGCTCGAGCGGTCTCATAGTGCTCTTCACCGACGATCTTTGGAGTGAGGACGGTCGAGGTAGAGTCGAGTGGATCAACGGCTGGGTAGATCCCAAGCTCGGCGATCGATCTATTGAGTACGACGGTAGAGTCAAGGTGAGCAAATGTATTGGCTGGAGCGGGGTCAGTGAGGTCATCTGCTGGTACGTAGACGGCCTGTACCGAAGTAATAGAACCATTTTTCGTCGAGGCGATACGCTCCTGAAGAGCTCCCATATCGGTCGCCAGTGTCGGCTGATATCCTACGGCAGATGGGATACGTCCAAGAAGGGCTGATATCTCAGATCCTGCCTGGGTAAATCGGAATATATTGTCGACGAAAAGGAGTACATCTCGTTTCTCTACGTCTCGGAAATACTCCGCCATCGTGAGTCCCGTGAGAGCAACTCGAGCTCGAGGTCCTGGAGCTTCGTTCATTTGTCCAAACACCATCGCTGTCTTGTCGATAACTCCTGAATCCTTCATTTCATGGTAGAGATCATTTCCTTCTCGAGTTCGCTCTCCGACTCCCGCTACTACCGAATATCCTCCATGAGCTGAGGCGATGTTGTGGATGAGTTCCTGCATGATGACGGTCTTTCCGACTCCAGCTCCTCCAAAGAGACCTACTTTTCCTCCCTTGAGCATCGGAGCGATAAGATCGACTACCTTTATCCCGGTCTCAAATACCTCGGTCTGCGTCGAGAGCTCCGTGAATTCTGGACTCTTTCGGTGGATGGGGAGAGAGGTCTTGGCTTTTGGAGCGGACATCTCGTCGATCGGATCTCCAAGTACATTAAACATACGTCCGAGGACCTCTGCACCTACCGGTACCGTGATCGGAGCTTCGGTAGCGAGTACTTTCATCCCTCGTTTGAGTCCATCTACCTGACTCATGGCGATCGTTCGCACGACATTATCTCCGAGCTGCTGCTGGACTTCGAGGACGACTCGAGTCTCGGTGCCTTCTACCTCGAGGGCATCGAGGATATTTGGTACGTATCACTCCGTAAATGCTACGTCAATGACGACTCCGATGATTTGTTTGATGACTCCAGTATGTGACATAGAAGGGATAGATAGAGAACAATATTTGTGTTGAAACAAGTAAAACACTTTTTCGCCAAAATCATATGAGAAATAGACTTTTTTTCAAACGAAATATCGAATAATAGAAAGAGGATCGACTTTTCCATACTATCGTCTATACTCTTTGCGTGATACTACTAGAAATAATAAAAAAAAAGGGAGATACGAAACTTGCCTTTACACTGGTAGAACTCATCGTCGTGATTTCGATATTAGCGATACTAGCTACGATAGGATTTCTCTCGATCCAGGGATATTCATCGGGATCTCGAGACTCTCAGCGAGTCACCAATCTCAATAATACCCTCAGTGTTTTAGAGATATATCAGACTAAATCTGGATCGTATCCACCCCCAGATAATGCCTTTCAGGTGGTATACTCTGGAGCAACGGTATGGACGCAGTGACTTTTAGGCTCTGGAATGCTGACAAAACTTTCTCGAGATGGAATGACTCAGATCCCTACGGATCCTATTTCTGGGGCTTTGTATGGGTATTCTGTACTTGCTTTTGGTCCTGGTGCGAGTCAGGTACGTATAGACTATGAGGGGGATCTGAGAGCCCAATGATCCGGACCACTCCTCCCAACGACCTATGCAGAAAGTGGAAATCCCACTATCGTAGCCATAAAGGGTAGCTATGGAGCTCGATTTATGGCTCAAACTCAGACCGGAGGATTGATCTATGTACTCGCATTGCCAAGTATTGTCACGAGTACTGGGACTCTCGGAGGACCCCCTCTCGATATAGGCGCTAACACACTCTCGGGTACACTTCTCCTGAATGCAGGATCTAAGCTTACGAGTCTTGCCTACAATCCAAATCAGCTCATATATACGGGAGCTACCCTTCCGCTCAATGATGCTACTGGACAGATCACGAGTCTATTTGCCAATTTACGAGCCGCCTATAGCGGTACCGTACTTCAATCAAATCGAACTATCGCTCCAATATATGCTCTCACAGCCATAGATACTCCTATTGTAGGACCAGTGATTATCAAGAATCAACTTGGGAAAGGTGCT
>JANOQA010000029.1:0-15145 GCA_031422145.1 bacterium
CAGACGAACAAATACAAAGCGTAGCGAGTTACCTCAATAATCGACCTCGTAAAATTCTCGGATACAAAACACCAAAAGAAGTATTTTACAGTTATCTATCTACTTTTTCTTAGAAATTGCACTTGCGGATTGATGACGGCATCATTTACACTGCCATCACCTCACGAAGCTTTTTCTCAATCTCAGCAGAAAGTACTGGGTTTGCTCGGAGAAACTCTCGAGAATTCTCACGTCCCTGT
This sequence comes from bacterium, assembly GCA_031422145.1. GTDB lineage: Bacteria > Patescibacteriota > Gracilibacteria > BD1-5 > UBA2023 > JANOQA01. The sequence continues at coordinate 240 of JANOQA010000029.1, forward strand.
CCGAGCTTAGTCTCTCCATAGCTATAAAATGCCCCAGCTTTTTTGATCACTTCATACTCTGATCCGAGGTCTATGATCTCTCCTACTCGAGAAATACCTTCGTTGAAGAGGATATCCGTCTCAATCTCTCGGAAAGGAGGAGCAATCTTGTTTTTCACAACTTTTACCTTCACTCGATTTCCAAATGCTTCTTTATCATCTCCGGTACCAGACTCAAGTTTTTCTTTTCGTCGGATATCGAGTCGCTGTGAAGCATAAAATTTGAGAGCGTTTCCTCCGGTAGTGGTCTCGGGACTTCCAAACATCACTCCGATCTTCATACGGATCTGATTGATAAATATGACGGTGGTATTGGATTTGGAGATGACTCCCGTAATCTTACGAAGGGCCTGTGACATAAGACGAGCCTGGAGTCCCATAAACGAGTCTCCCATATTTCCTTCGATCTCGGCCTTTGGTACGAGAGCCGCTACCGAGTCAATGACGATGAGATCTACCGCTCCAGACCTCACGAGAGCGTCGACGATCTCCAGGGCTTGTTCTCCATAGTCAGGCTGAGAAATGATGAGCTCGTCTACATTTACTCCGATCTTTTTCGCGTACTCTGGATCGAGGGCGTGCTCAGCGTCGATGAAGGCAGCGGTACCACCAAGCTTTTGGACTTCAGCGATCGCGTGAAGAGTAAGAGTCGTCTTTCCAGATGACTCCGGTCCATAAATCTCCACAATACGACCTTTTGCGTATCCTCCTCCGAGAGCGGAGTCGAGGGAAATAGATCCAGAGGATACGGTCTCTACTTTTTTACGACCTTCATCACCGAGCTTCATGATAGATCCAGTACCAAACTGTTTCTCGATCATAGCGAGGGCTTGGGCGAGGGCTTCTTTTTTATCGTTCATAAGAAAATTTATAAGTTAAGCGAACTGTATAGAAAAAAATATATTACGCAAATCTAAATATGCACAAAGTACATATTTGTATATATACTACCGCCGCTTGAGATAAAAATCACTGATAGATACAGCTGTACCCGTAGCAATATTTTTTCACTGACAAATAGTACAAACATATACAGCAGACTCTTCGCTCAGACATTCTACTGGTACTTCTTTCTGACAGTCGCGACAGTAGTGAACGAGCCCCCCTCGTTCTAGATCAAAATTCTCTCGTTTCTTTCAGAAAGAGGGTACATTGACGAGGTCTGCATACGAAGAAGTCATGCTGCAAAAATATAATAAGATGGATTATACGAAATTCCTGGAAAAATGAGAGAAAAAGATGAGATATACATCCTGTACAGAGATATACTAGTCGAATAGTCCTCCAAAAATCCCTTTAGAATTATAGACTCCAAGATTTTTCTCGGCGGCTATTTGCTCATACAGATCTCGTTCTTTTTTGGAAAGCTTCTTGGGAATCTCCAGATCGAGAACGATGCGGAGGTCTCCTCGAGTGGTCGATCGACTCGATACATTTGGAAATCATTCTCCTCGAAATATGATCTCCGAGTCTGGATCAGTACCAGCTTTTATATCTATCTCTCGTTTTCCAAAAAGAGGAATATCTATCGATCTCTTCGTCCCGAGAATAAACTCTACTGGGTCAAGTGGGAGACGATATATGATGTCTATTTCTTCTCGCTCGAGTCACTCAAACGAGCTCGGTACTGCAAAGTGTATAAAGAGGTCTCCCGATCCGTCTAAGGCTGAATGTCCCTCATCCCGAAGCTTGATCGTCATGCCTTCGTCGATCCCCGCAGGTATCTCTATGGTGCGAGTATACGACTCCTGGATGTATCTTTTGCCAGAGCATCGTGGACAAGGGTTTTTGATGACTTTCCCACTCCCACTACATCGATCGCACGTAGTGGCTTGTTCTACCGTACCAAAAATAGTTTGGACTCGTCGTCGCACCTGACCACTTCATTTGCAGTCGGGACACGTCATGACGTCATGAGGATCTTTTGCTCCGCTTCATTTGCAGTCGGGACATATGATACTCTTTTTGAAGGTAACATCTTTTTTTCCACCACGAAGAGCCTCTTCAAAACTAATACGAATTTCTACTTCTATATCAGCTCCGACTTCTTTGCGGCGTCATTTTTGACCACTTCCTCCAAATCCTCCCCCAAAAAATGTTTCAAATATATCTCCAAAATCCGCCCCTCCAAATCCTCATTGGAATCCTCATTGAAAACCCCCTCCTCCATTTCCTGTATTTCCTCCCATAGCGTCATATTGAGACTTCTTGGAAGAGTCAGAAAGTACGGAGTAGGCCTCGCTGACTTGTTTAAACTCAGCTTCTTTAGACTTGTCTCCTTGATGTCTATCAGGATGGAGCTCCATCGCCTTTTTACGATAGGCTTTTTTTATATCATCCGTTGAAGCATTTCGATCGAGTCCGAGTACTTGGTAGAGTTCGTAGGCCATGAAAAATCTATTTTTATAGGTTTAATGGGGAGATTATAGTAAAAAATTCTCTGAAAACAAGCACGAAGACATGTCGAGTGCAAGAAAAATAGATAGTACTTTGATGCCGAACTTTGAGTTACTTGGATTTCTCTCTAAAGACTATTTCTATACAATCTCTCTGTGAAATGTTCTCTCGATCCTCTTCTCAAAAAGATCCTCAATATACGTGAAATTCCCAGTCCAGAGGAGCTCATGCTTTTTCAAAAAACCCAGAAATACGCCCGCCTGGTTTCCTGGATCCCGGGACTTCGTATGATCGCCATATGCAATAGTCTCTCGATGTATGCGTCAGATTCTGACTCAGATATCGACCTCTTTGTCGTGAGTGATCCGGAGCGGATGTGGCTCGTACGAGGGCTCCTCACTCTCGCTTTTCAGGTCCTCGGGGTACGTCGACAGGGCGATCTCGTGAAAGGAAGATTTTGTCTCTCGTTTTTTGCGACGACCGAGGCTCTCGATATGGGAAAGATAGCTCTCGAGTCAGATCCCTATCTCGAAGCCTGGACTCACCATCTCATGCCGATCCTCGATCGAGGAGATACCCACGGGAAGTTTAGAGATATAAACTCATCCTGGAGAAAGATCGTACCCGGATATACCCCGGATGCTCTGAAATATTGTCAGTCTCTCCCTCATACAAAAGAATACTTCCCTCCTCTCTGGAAATGGCTTGATAGGCTTTTTCGGTCCCTCTTTTTAGGTCGGACTCTCACTACGTACGAGCGACTCGGAAAGCCATGGGGGATCATCATCTCCGATGCTATGCTCAAATTTCATAAGGATGATCGGAGGAAGGAGGTATGGGGGGAGTGGAAATCAAAGAAATAAGTAAACCCTAGAAAACCTCCCAAATCTCGGGAGGTTTTCTAGAAGAAAGATCCAGTAATATTTAAGCGAAGAGCTGTGGTACAGTCTTTTTGAGAGAGTCTAGAGAAATACCTAAAGTCTCCTGGAGCTGAGCCCGCACTACATCCTTTCTTCCTCCTGCTTCTACCATAAATTTATCATACCAGGCTATGACACCATCCCGACCAAGCTCGACTTTAACTTCTCTTCCGAGTACAGCGAGATCTTCACGGAGAGCAGTGATCTGTCAGGTGGGAGCGGCGCTACTCACATAGATCGTATCCGAGTCTTTCCCTTTTCCGTATCGAGTCCCTTCTCCGATGTGAAGACGCATGAGATAGTCCTCAACCTTTTGTCTCTCTGACTCAGCGAGTCACGCAAAGTACGTTTTGATCTTTTGAGTATTGAGGCTTCCATCTGGATTTCCGAGTCATTCTTTTTCAAATACTTTAGCAATCTGAGCATCATTATCCTGTTCAGAGATCTGATCAAATACTCATTTTACTACAAGTCATATACTCACCGCTGCCAGTACTCCTCACGATATACGACCTCCATGAGTACGGATAGACTGAGCCATAAGGGTTGGATTTTTCCCGTAGGTTTGTATCGCCATACGAGAGAGACTCGCCACCTGAAAAGTACCGGTTACCAGCTCTTTTGCCATAATAGCCGGACGAGCCATAAAAAGTCCAAACTCTCGAAGACGATGCGGACTCTGCATGATGCGAGCGAGTTGTACTCATTCTAGAGCAAGCTGAGCTCCTCCCATACCGATAAGTCCCATCTGAACTGGTTTGAGTCACTCAAATTCAAATCCTTCTTTGATAAAGTAGAGTGCCCCAAATATAGGTACGAGTCCTCCGAGTCATTGGAGAAGAGTTTTTATCTTTTCTCATTCCCCAGCGGTAGCCGTAGTCCCGACTACGATCCCGAGAGCAAAGTTTCGAAAGAAGGCTCTCACAAGATCTGGACTCTCATGAGAAAGCTGCTGCATCGCTGGGATAAAATTATCCGCATCTTTGAGATGGAGTGGAATAGTCCCTTTTTGAATAGCAGCTGCAAACTGTCCTTCCTTCATCTGAAGGGCAGTACGGAGTTTGGTCCATCCGGTTCCAAACATACTTTCACGGTATTTTACTCCATCGGCGACGAGATTCATCTGCTGACGAAGGACATGATTGGCATCATCAAAGTGTGTGCCCATATATTTCGCATCTCGAGAAAGCGAACCTTTTACTCGGTCTCCCATATTTTGAAACCAACCTCTCGGAGATCCTACATGAGCCGATCGGATAGTATTTTCGAGAGCGGTAGCTGCGTCTGCGAGTCCACTTGCCTTTGTAGCACCCGATAGAGCCTCGCCTATGATCTGAGTCGTGATCTTGGAGGTATACTGTCCTTTGAGGACGGTGAGTGCTTCGATGAGTGCTCCTTGAGTTTTCGCAGATTTTGCAGCATGACCGACGAGAGTCTTGATCTCAAATTCCTCAAAGAGCTGCCAAGCGGAATGCTGAGATCCTGGAGTGAGAGTATCGGTGAGATGAGAGAGGATCTTTTCATCCCCTACGGCAATAGCTATATTTCGGGCTTTCTTGAGAGCCTCAGGTACTTGACCTCGTAGAGTCGCCCAAGTTTGTTTCATCGCATCGATCCCCGTACCAGACTGCCATCCAAAAGCCATAGAAGTCCCAGCTGCCATGATCCCTCCGATCTCACTCAGGAGATAGAGTCCGACTATGTTTTGGTGGATAAATATCTGATTCATGAGAGTCCTCTGAGGAGCAGTGAGTGATTCGATCTTAGGATCTTCGAGGCTCATCTTAGCGAGAACTTGTCCCATCTGACTCTCTCCCATTTGACCGAGAGATTTGAGACTTTTAATAGAAAAAAGGATCATTCCATCTACTACCTGAGTCTTGATAGCCTCCATCGGGATGAGCTCCTCCCCTACGAGATCAGCGAGAAATCCTACCTGAGAAAGCCCGAGATTGGCGGTTTCTGTGAGGATATTTCCTCTCCCTCATTGAGCGATAGAGCCGATTTTTTCTGCATTTGTTTGCATACCGTCTCGATAACTCAACCATACTTTTTCAAATTTCTTAGCCGTCTGTGGATCTTCAAAATTTACATTCCAGTTTTCTTTCAGATCTTTCATGACTTTCATTTTCAGATCTTTCACCATTTTTTCTCCAGTCTCTTTCGGTGAGACGGTAGGAGTAGCTGAAGGAGTCTGTCATGCGGGAGTTGGTTTTGCCTGAACTGATGGAATTATCCCTTCTACTGCTTTTGTCAGACCTGGAAAGAATCCACCTATCCAATCCAGGATCTTTTGAATAAAGGCAACAATCCCTGCAAACATACCTCAAAATGCAGCTCCTATATCCACTCCACTTGCTGCCTCTTTTGCAGCTTTTGCTGCTTGATCGATCTTAGCTCCATCTACTCCTGCTTTTTTAGCGATATCTCCGAGAGCTGTCGTATCTCATCCAGCGACCGCAGATACTATATCTCGTACTTCTCCTATACTCGCTTTAGTTTTTTCAGATATACCTGCTGCTCCTCTTTCGATAGTACCCATGAGATTCTTTTGATCTACGGTGAGCGTACCAAGAAATCTATTTTTAGCATCAATAGAAGTTTCTATTCCATTTTTAGTAACCTGCACTCCATCAAGGGTAGTTTTTTCAAGAGACGCAAGAAGTGTGTCTGCCCCAGAACGTTTTTCAGGAGCAAGAGTAGCTCGATATTTTTCGATCTTGGTACGGAGCTCTGCGAGTCCATCATGTGCCGTAGATACTGGGGTCTCTGGAGGAGTCGAGAGAGTCGATGGAAGTTTTTCTGAAATAGGAGACATACAAAAATATGAGAATACCCGTAGATATTCTCATATTTTCATTTTCCTCGCAAATTATAGAGCCTTGACTATCAGAGCCTTTGTGAGAGTTTTTACAGCTATTCGATAGCTCACGTTTCCGATCGGATGGATCGAAGACCAGGAGATATTTCCGACCATATGTCCGTACGAATCTAGCATCACTCCACCAGAGGTCCCCCCTACAGAAAAGTGTGATCCGTATTCTTTAGAGTCTCGCTGTACCGCGATCTGCTCAAAAATAGTCTTTGGGATATCCATATAGAGCTCTTTTGAACTCGGATCATAGTGAGCCGTGGCCGTATAGGTAAAACACTGAGTCTGAGAACTTGCACCATGCTCTGGACGACATCCGGCTATCATGAGAGTCGATCGATCATATCGATCAAGCTCATCTATGGCATGGGCGGCTACGAGCGGCTTCGGTGAAGTGGTCATCGTAGATCTGACTTTCTTTCCGAGAGGTGAATTTGCCGGGATCAGTACCGCACGATCACTCGTCGTATCATCTCCTCCAAAGATATTTTTCTTTTTCCCTCCGACCTCCTCTCATTGATATACTATTCCTGGGATACAGTGAGCGATAGTGGAGATATAGTCCTGTCCCTGGAAAGAAACGAGAGCTCCACTACAAAATGTGCCTTTTGAGACGAGAGGGCTCACTGGAAACTCTCCCGATCTCATGATCTCAGGGGTTGCAAAGGTATATTTCCCACCCATATCGGGCTTTGGACCTGGAGCACAACCGGTCATCACTATCCCGAGAGAGGCGAGTATCGGGAGGACTCCACCTCGAGCCCTCTCGATGATACGATCTCTTAATGAAGGCTCTGAGGTAGTGATATTTCGAGAGTGAGGAGGGAGAGTTTTCATAACAGAAATCCAGTAATTAAGTAGACTATTCGTAAATACGAGCATGATCAAGGCCAAGACTCTTTTCTGCAGCTTCGACAGCACTCGTTGCCCAGTTACCATCTCCTATCGTACGCTCACCGAGAGTCTTATAAACGAGAGTACGAGTCATACCGAGCCAGTTTATCAGAGCGAGTGTGGCTACGATATCTACTCATCGAGCTGCATAAGCTGTAGCTTTCTCACTACTCGATAGGTTTTTCCCGATCCCCCATCGCTCGAGATACGTATCCATATCTCCTCCCATATCATGGTAGGCATAAAATTCAGTAGCTGCATATCCGATAGTGAGTCCGAATCCTTTTCGAGAATTCAGTATAGGACTTGGATTTGGAGCAGATTCAGTTTTAGTACCTATAGCAATATCTTTTGCTTTCCCTGCCACATATTTTACGGGAGTTGCGATAGTACTTCCTGTTCCCTTCAAGATTTCTTGAGCTTTTTTTAGACCGGCATCGACCGTATCCTTTCCAAATCTGACTAGGACGTCTCACTTGAGCGTTTCTCACATAAAGCGAGATATCGAGCCTCGAGCTGCGGGGGCGGCAGCAGGAGGAGGGGGAGTATCTAGAGCTGCTACTGGGGTTCTGGAGCTTGTCGCTACAGGAGGAGTAATTCCTGATCCTATCGTACTAGATGTATCTTGAATATGGGGAGATTGAATTATATTTCTTGGAGTATTAAACACCTCTTGAGCTTTTCTGAGTTGTTTAATTATATCTAGTTGAACTTGAAGTTGAGTATTTAAATTTTGTACCTCAGCATAGTTCGCTCAACCTACTACTCACTTACCATCTTGACTCAGAGTACTTATTCGATCTCGAAGTTCTTTTGTATTTCTAATCGTTTCTTTAATTTGCGTTTGCAAGTTACTTCTCACACCTTTCCGAGCGGCTAATATCTCTGGGCTAGGATTGATATTTTGTCCTACTTGTTGAGTCGATGTTTGGGTACTTTGACGCACCACGTCTGCAGCCTGGGTAATACGAGTTTCATTTGCCTGGATAATCTTCTGTGCTTCTGATAGATTTCCAGCTCGCATAGCCTCTCGGGCCTGCTGAAGTGTAGTTTGTATATTTCTAGCACTATCTGCCATCGCAACTCCATTCATCGAAGTAGAATGAGTATCAATATATTTCTGAGCAGTATTCGCATGCACAGCGGTACGACCTGAGAGAGCGATAGGTAGGAGGGCCCATATGAGATTATTTTTGAGAGAGTCAGTGAGAGGGAGATCATAGCCTTCGACCTGAGCTCGAGCCTGCTCGAGAGCCGTAGCAGTAGCCACATTAATAATACCTTCAAATCCTATAATACCTCCGATTTTGACACCTGTACTCAGAGCTCATCCCGTTCCGACTACTGCTCGAGTAATAGCTCCAGAGGCAATCTTCGCACTCACTCCTCCGACCGCTCCTGGTAGAGCTCCTGAGGCAAAGTCGATGACGTGATCGTTCTTCCAAGAGACATTTGTATCATACTGCCCCTTTGAGAGAGCGGTACCAGCCGCCATGGTAGCACCTCCAGCAGCGGCTCCAGCGAGTATACCAGGAAGAGCGAGCCCCCCAGTAGCAAATGTGGCTCCGATCGCAGCTCCGATGACCGCTATATTTTTCCCGATAGAGATCCACTCGGCTCGATTTTTAGCTCCAGCTGTATCGATCAGAGTTTCAAAGGCTTTTCGCTCGTAAGTATCTTTAAAATTCATCATCACTCCATCTTTTGTTTCTTTTGTCTTGAGTTCGCTGAGCTGAGTCTGAAGGTCTTTCTCATACTTTCCGTAGATTTTTTCCCAAGTTTCGTTGAATTCTCGAGAGATTTTTGGATTACTGAGGATTTCTCCTATTTCTATCTTTCGGCCTATCATGATCTTGATCTTCTCTGCGAGTTTTGGATTTTGAGCGAAAATGAGTTGGTGGGCAGCTGCCGGAGTGGGAGGTTGTGGGAGAGTAATATTATTTCTTACAAGAGCCTCACTCAGGGATTTTTGTGCATAAAATATGGCAGCTGTATAGTCTCGAAAGTGATCATTTGTTTCACTTTTCCCTGAAAAATACTGGGCGAGCTCCGTACTATATCGTCGAAAATACTCATTATGCTCTGGTGTAAGCTTGGTGAAGTCGAGAGCCTCAGCAAGAAATCTCATCTCAACTTTGAGAGGTCCTATGGTATTCTGGAGACGAGAGATTTCCCCTTTTTCGAGCATAAATATATCTCCTTGTTTCATGAGTTTTCGAAACTCAGCCATACGATTGGAAAATCTCTCAAATCTCGCTTGATGAGAAAGTTGAGCAATCTCTGAAGGCTCCATATATTTACCTGGATTTGGAATTGGGTCAATAGATTTTCCTGGCTTCTGAGGCACTACTGGGACGACATCAGAGTCTGGTTTTTTATCTTTTCCTTTACCTGGAGTTGGAGCATCTTTTTTAGATGGAGGAACATTTGAAGGAGCTTTTGGAGTGACGATACCTACTAATTTTTCGAGAGCCTCCATCGTATCTGGACCAAACCATCCATCTGCTCATTTTCTGAGAGTTACTCCGAGATCGAGGATTGCTTTTTGTACAGCGACTGCGGTGATCGTATCGGGCTGACTCTTAAATCCTTTGAGAGCCATATCAAGGGATTGTTTTTTTGGATCTTGTAGATCAAGCTTTGCCTGGACCGCATCGATACGAGATCGGTATTTTCTGAGAGCGTCTTTGTTGTAGGCTTCTTGGGCTCACATTTTTTCTCGGACAAATTCTTGAGCTTTTTTTCTCTGCTCATCCGTCACACTCGGAGCGGTAGTATTTGCACTTTTGGAGGCTTTGCGGGCTTCTTCTTTTTGTTTATCCTCGGCTTCTTTGCGAGCTTTTTCCTCGGCTATTTTCTTGGCTTTCTCGAGATCATCCGCGAGGCCGATATTTTTTTCGAGGATTTTGAATGGGTTTTCAAAATCTACCCCAGCGTCTCCCCCTTTGAGTTTACGCTCTTCGGCGATAAAGGTCGTGACACGGGCTCGTTCTTCTTTGTCTGAGAGATCGATCCGAGAGAGCATATACCAAACTCATTCTATATCCGAGTGGTTATATACCTTGTCCCACGAGGCGATCTCTCATTCGAGACGAGCTCTGAGGGCTTTTTTTTCTGATTCAGTTCCTTTTTGGACGATCGCTGCGTCAGCGTTTCGTTCGAGGATATATTTGTCTCCGAGTGCCATAGGGGGGAAGTTATTTCAGATTACATTGCCATATACTCCGATAAAATGCAAAAAATGTACTTGACTTTCCATAGTTTTAAAATCGTTTGATTCAAATGATAAAAAAATCCCACCGGTGAGGGTGGGATCTCGAGCTCCTTTCAGGCTCGAGAAGTTGGTTTACGCTGCTTTCGCAGCACAGGGTGTGCACGGCACCGCCGCTGGCTTTGCAGCCGGACGGGCCTGTGACACCTTGGCAGGTGCGGCAGTTGTTTTTTGGGCATCCATAGCCGCTTTGATCGCCGCAGCGATCAAAGCAGTCTGCTGTTCTGCAGCAGCTTTCGCGACTTTCGCCGCTTCGGCATCCGCCACCAACTTGGCAGCATCATCCAGCAATTTTTTGGCAGCGGCAGCTTTCACTGCAGCTGCCAGAGCGGCAGCTTCGCTGCCGGTCTGAGACAGGTAGCCGCAATTCTGGTTTGCACCAGTAGCCACACCGCCAAGATTGCTGTACGCAATGCCAGCCAACGCCTGTGGATCACAGATCACCGTAACGGGAGTACCGTTGTAGGTGACGAGGGACATTCCAGGCATGTGGTTGACCTGTTTGCCGCTTGCGACTGGAGGTTGAGCTCCGGCAATGGGTGCAACTGGAGGTTGAGTTCCAGGTGCAACCGTCGCGGGTGGCGAACCACCTACGACTGGAGCTGCTACGACAGGCGGCGAACCACCCATCACAGCCGGCAGGCCTGGTTTGCCAAGGGCAAACCAGGCCAGTAAAGCCAGGATTGCAGCTCCGATGAGCCACTTCAACGAGCTATTTTGCCCCGTTGAAGTAGAACCAGCGGAAGCTGTATTAGACGCTGTCCCAGCTGGGACAGCATCAGAAACGGTAGTAGTAGCAGTCATGGCGAACTCCTTATGTGTATGCCAAAAAACAGATGTAAAAGACCAACGAGAATGTGTGCGTAAGAATCTTCGTGAGAAGATCCTTATTTCACACACTCTGTATCAGTATCTTATACAAATATTTGACATATGTCAAATAAAGTATCTGTTATTATAATACAGCTCGATCCGTCGTATATCCTTGGAGTCCGATCGGGACATATCCCATATCATATATAGCTCGGAGGTACTGCTCGAGTGGGATAGGAGAGAGCGACTTCTGTCCATCGATCGGGAGATAGGGATCTACCACAAACCGCTCGCCTCCGATCTCTGAAAATACAAAAAAACGGTGTTTGATACGTGGTCGAGTCGGACTCTCGGCGATGACGTCCACGAGCGTATGTGATGCAATACGTCTTTTGAATTCTTCTTGAGAAAATGGAAGAGTCTTTCGTTTTTTATTTCATACTTGGCTTGCTCGATAATAGCTCGGGAGGATATCGATCGGATTACCTCGAGGGAGTACTACTCCAAATATCTCTCGGACCGTATTTTGGACCGTAGTCGAACAGAGAGTCATATCTCAGATGTGTTTCGCTCCGGAGAGGATGCGTGCCGTGAGAGCCGGCGACTCTGCCATACGAGCGGTCACTCCCGATCTCGGGACGAGGATACGTATATCTTTTACTCCTCGAGAGGTACTGTGAGCGGACGTAACAAAAGTCTCGAGTATGTACGAGGGCTTGAGAGCGAGAGGGGCGTCATGGTGGGATATATCCATAAATCGACCGAAGTATATCGAAACTACTCAGAATGAGAAATTGTATTTTGTATAGATATCTCGATTTTTTCCGAGAAAAAAGTATTCATTGCCTTACAAATACTCCCAAAAATTATCTCGAGTGATCAACTGGGGGATATTTTCTGGATAGAGGGATCTCCACTCACTGGGGATACGATATGACTGATGTTGCCATTTAATCTCATAAGACTGTATGCTATGATCAGTGATCTCGAGGAGGTCGATTTCTTGTTGTTTATGCGTTCTCCAAAATCGTATTTCTGCAAGAGACTGAGTATAAGAGAGTGTTTTGCATCGTTCGAGTATACAGAAGTTTTCAAATAAAGCCCCCGTATCAGCACGAAGAGAAAGTGGCTGAAAAGCTCGAAGAATAGCGTTTCGTACTCAGAGATCATAAAAATATATCTTTTTCATCTTGGTAATCTCCTTTACTTTGTTGGTAAAATAGGGTCGAAGCTGAAATACGATAAAACTTTTTTCAAGGAGATCGATATATCGCTCTACCGTAATCTGACTGATGCCCAGAGCCTGAGCAAGAGAATGGTATGACACCTCACTTCCGATACGTAAAGCAAGTAACTCGAGAAGAGCTCCTATTACGCCAGATTTTTTGATATCTTGGAATTCAAGTATATCTCGGTAGAGTTGCCCATTTGTAATTTCTCGAAGATGCTGGATCTTGTCGGTATCACTCTGATAGGAGAGTACTTCTGGATATGAACCATATATCATAAGTTTCTCGAGATCTTTTCGAGCAGAAGAGAGTCCTTGTTTTTCAACGTATTCCTGCCAAGAAATCGGATAGAGCTCGTACACTCGCTTGCGTCCAGTAAGTGGTTCATTCGTCATATCGAGGAGATGGAGACTTGAAGAGCCTGTTACGACGATCTGCTTGGTATCTCTATACGCATCGACCATCATCTTTAGAATATTTCCGATATTGGGAATCTTTTGTCCTTCGTCGATATATATCCAGTCGTACCCAGAAAAAACTCTGTCCATCGACTCTCGACTCGTAAATTGGAGTTGGCGAGCATCATCTGGATAATCCCCATCAAATGAGATACTCTTAGCGGATGGATAGTTTCCAAGAAGAGATTTTGCAAGGGTAGTTTTCCCGACCTGTCTTGATCCGAGTAAAAAAAGTATCTTTCCCAGAAAGGCCTGGTTTTGAAGAGTCTGAAGAAGAATTCGTTGATACATAGAAAAAGTATACATCTTTCCTATAAAAAAGTCAAAATCTTTAATCGACTATAAATATATACGTATAAATCTTTATTAGACTATAAATATCCTCTCCAGTCTCACCACCGTCTCGATATGGTGCGTATGCGGGAACATATCCATAGGAGTGATGTCCGTGATCCTATATTTCTCCGTCGCACAAAGTTCCTGGAGATCTCGTACGAGAGTGGTAGGATTACAGCTCACATAGATGATCTCCTGAGCCTCAAATGCCAAGATCTCTGGTATGGCACTCGGGTGCATACCATCTCTCGGTGGATCTATGAGTATCGTACTTGCTCCCCCTCACTTCGCTCGAAATTCTTCGACAAATTTTTCTACTGGGAGTGCAACTGCCTCAAAATTCATGATCCCATTTTTGAGAGCATTCTTGGTCGCATGAGCCGAAGCTTCCGCTACGAGCTCGACGGAATACACGTGATCAAAAAGATCCGCAAAGAGTATCCCCATAGTACCAGTCCCCGCGTAGAGATCGAGGAGTGTACCACCCGAAGACTGTATCATAGAGCGAGCGAGTGTATACAGTACTTCCGCTCCTACGGTATTCGTCTGGAAAAAACTCTTTGGCCCTATATCAAACTGTTTTCCGAGAAGGGTATCCTCGATAGCATCCTTCCCAGAGAGAGTCGAGAGGTCTCCGGTCACGATATCTGCCTTCCCCGTATTTTTCAGAAGGAGAAGACTGACGAGATTTTTCTCATCTACGAGCGATCTCCATACCTGCTCAAATTTTTCTGGATGAGCCATATACTCTGGATCGAGCGTATTAACACTCCAGATACACATGATGTCTCCGGTAGCTTTCACCTCTCGTAAGACGAGATGACGAAAGAATCCTCGCTGAGTCTTTGGGTCATAGGTCGGGAGTCCACTCGCTCGAGTGAGAGTATCTATCTTTTGAAATAACTCATTTACTCGCTCGCTCGCCAGGACACAGTACGTACAGTCGATGATCCGATCAAAGGCTCCCGAAGCATGAAATCCAAATCGAAAGTCATCGTGAATTTCTTCTTTGGCGGAGATATATTTCCCAAAAGAAAACTCAAGTTTGTTTCGATATCCCTCTGTCTCGGGAGAAGGGACGATCGGATGAAATACAGGATGATGGGTATCTATGATCGACTGCATCTGACCAAAGCACTCTTGGATCTGAGATTCTTTTATCTGGAGTTGATCGGCATACTGTATCGGAAGCCACTTACATCCTCCATATACCTGGTAGTGAGGGGGAAGATCTCGTTCGAGGGGAGATCTCGTGATCGTCTCGAGATACTGGGCTTCGATGACGCTCTTTCGAGACTTGAGAACTCTGGCTCGTATAGTAGATCCTGGTATGACGCCCCCGGATATCATGACTACCTGACCCTCACTCGTACGTCCGAGTCATTTTCCAGAAAATACGAGTTTTTCTACGGAGAGATTTTCTAAAATATCGTTTTTTTGCATGGGCGGAGTGTATCTAAATCTATCTAAAAGAAAAGGAGTTGAAATATAAAAAAAACCTTACATACATGAAATTTAAAGGTCTAAACTCTCTCGAAACAAAACTAGCTGAGTAATCTCAAAATCAAGATTCCTTGAATTACGATACAGAGTATCAAAAAAAAAATCTCTCAAAAAGAAAGTTATTTGAGTGCAAGTTGCGTACCGGAGTGAACTGTACTCGAGTACAGTGAACGA